>JAAAOH010000201.1 GCA_009908925.1 Spirochaetota bacterium
TACGCGTACCTCGAGTTGAATGCCTTCGAGGAAGTTGAGCTCCTGTTCGATGATGAGCGCGGCGAGCCGCTCGGCGCGTAGTTCGACACTCACCCCTTCCGTCTCCGCCGGCTCGACGAGCATTTCCGAGGTAACGGTGCCGTGCACCTGACTCTGTCCATGGCCGGCAGTCGCCGCGACCAGCGCGAAGAAGACCAGCGCGAGTGTCCTTGTCATCTGGTCAGTCCCGGAAGATGATGTAAGGGGTCCCTATGCTTCCCATGCTGCCGTATTTCGAAGTGCAAATGGGGCCCGGTAGATCGCCCCGAGTTTCCAACAGTCCCGATCATCATACCCGAAGATACCTGATCGTTCAACCGCGCCTTTATCTCGTGCAGATGCCCGTAGAAGGTTTCATAGCCCCCGTCGTGGCGGAGGAGCACGTAGTTGCCGTACAGCGAGTGGAAGCCGGTGTCGGTAACGCGTCCCTCGCGCGCTGCCACCACGGATGTGCCTGTAGGAGCGGCAAAATCTACCCCGCCGTGGAACTGAGGCCGGGCGGTAATGGGACTGTTCCGGTAGCCGAAATGGGAGGAAATGACGGTATTCGCCACGGGGCGCTGGAAGAGCAGGCGCAGGAACGCGAGTCGCTCGACGCGATCAAAATCAGAACCGGGGAAAAAGCGGAAGCGCTGGGCCTCGTCGTCGGCCGTGACGGTGATGCGTTGAGCCTCGTCGCGTCGGTTTCCGCGCAGGTCCCACATGAGATTCTCGAGTTCGCTCACCGGCGTCTCGGGAACGAAGATCCCGGGCACGCTTGGCACCAGCAGGTACTCGGTATCGTCGGGAATTTCGCTGTGAGCCATGCGGTTGAGGCTTGCGAGGGAACTGTAGGGGACCATGAGGCGGGACGCCACCGTGATGAGGGTGTCGCTCTCACGTGGTTTGTAGCGGTAGATGGCGAGGTCAGGGAGGTCTCGGCCTGTTCGCGAGGTCTTGTAGTACTCGGCCACGTCGGCCTGATGCTGCTTATAGATCACATCGTTCGAGCCGAGTGTGGTCAGACGGGGATACTGACCGGCAGCTTCCGTCGCGGCGAGCAACAGGATTGCAAGAGCGATTATGTGGAACTCAGCCCTGTGGAGCCTCGTCTGCATCATGCGCCGTTCTTCCTCCCGATGCGGCGTACCCGAGCCATACGAGCCCGGCAATTGCCAGTGCAGCCGCGGGCACCACCAGTCCCCGCGCGAAGAGCACGATCATCGCGTAGAGGCCCGCAAAGATGAACAGAACGCGGGCCGTTGTCTTGAGTATCGGAAGGAAGATACCCGTCCTTTGCAGTCGGATTCGCCGAATAAGGCTCACGAAGACGGCCACGGCGACCAGGCCGAGAATCGCCGCAGTGTAAACGGGCGTCGCGCGGGTCGCGGCAAACCACAGCGGAACAACGATGACCGCGCTGACAAGCCCCGCGCCGGCAATCATTGCGAGGGCCTGCAGGAGTGTAAGGGCGATGTTGCGATACCCGGAGGCAACACGCCTCAAAACCGACCGAAGGTCCCGTGAGCCGGTCACTGGTCACCTTCCCCCGGGTCGCTCTCCCCCGACAGCGCGGCCTCTATGCGTTCGCGTTCGGCGGCATATGCCGCGGCACGCTCGGGACTCTCGGAAGCGCTCGCCGTTTTCTCGAGCTCGCCGAGCAACCGAAGGGCCCCGTCAACGTCGTCGCGCGTCACGTGCACGGCGAGGGAGCGCTCGAGGTAGTCGGCCGAGCGCTCGAGGTTTCCGAGTCTGCGCTCCACCACCCCGAGTGCCATGAGATCACGGGCGATGCCGCCTGAGTTCTCCATGCGCTTGTCGTTTTCGAGGGCCGACACAAGAGTCCTGCGTGCGGATTCCAGGTCCCCGGAGCGTGCCTCAACCGATGCGAGCATATAGTAGTTGGCTGCGAGCTCTCCGTAGCGCTCGAGGTCGGTGTTGATCTCACGTGCCTCCTCGAGGTGGTCCCGCGCGGCGTCGAGGGAGCCCGTGCGAAGCCGTGCGGTGGCGAGGTTGTGCAGAACGATCGCCCGCTCTCCCGCATCAACGCTTTCCTCGGCCATCGCGACCGCCTCCTCGAAAAGCGGGGCGGCTTGGGCCGGCTCTCCGCGCCGAAGCTCAAGCTCGCCGAGGTTGTTGATGCTCTGAAGCAAAATCCCTTCCTCTCCGATGCGCCGGGAGATCTCGCGGCTCTCCTCGAATGATTCCCGGGCGGCGTCCCACTCCTCACGCTCGATATGAACCTTGCCGATTGAGTTCAGCGTGCGTGCCACACCCGGTTCGTGGTCCACGGAGCGGTGCCCGTCGAGGGCGAGGCGGTAGAAGTATATCGCCTGCGCATAGTTGCCCTGTCGGAAGTAGTCGTTGCCGAACTGCACATGCCGTGCTGCGAGGTTGCGGGTCTCGACCACGCGGTCGGGGGCATCGGGGGCCGAGGAGCACCCGGCAAACACGAGAATCATCGCCGACGCGAGGATAACAGCCGGGTAAAGGGGTGTGCGCCACCGGGGCCGGATAGGTTTCATCATCAGAACTCGTTGTCCCTGTAGCTCTCGAAGGTGTCGGGCTGGTCGAGCTGCTGCGGGATGCCCCCACGCAGCAGCGGATTATTGGCGAGCCCCTCGAGGACGTCCTGTCCGCTGCTCAGGGTCTCCCGGCCTTCCTCCAGAAGGCCTGCAAGCTGCGGAGTGGAGTCGTTCGCGAACCGCGAGAGCTCCTCGAGCTGGGCTACACTCTCGTTGAGGCCTGCGAGTATCTGCTCGACCTCGTAATAGATGGCGTTTCCGTCGTCGAGGAACGTCTCGATTGATCCCTTCGGGTCGATGAGGCGGGTGGCGAGTCCCGTGGGATCGCGCATCTCCTCGCTGGCCACCGCGAGATTCCCGGTAATGGTGTCGACATTCCCGAGCACCGCCTCGAGCTGCTGGAGGGCGACATCGGCCTCGCGGAGTATGTCGCTCATGGGCCCTTCGGTATCTCCCGAGAGTGTGCCCGATATCTGTACCATCGCCGTGTCGAGTGACAGGAGTACCCGGTTCGCATTCTCGAGGATTGGCGTGAGCTGGGTGAGGATGTCGTTTATTGGATCCTGGTTGCGCGGGACCACGACCTCGTTCCGCTCGACGAGATAACGAGCCTCCTTCGTATTCCAGGAGGGAATGTAGGAGTACTCGGGAATGGACTCTGTCTCGGTCCGGCCCTGGTGAAACAGCAGACCACCGCCCAGTCCAAGGGGGTTGGTTACCAGCTGGAGAATGGAGTTCTCGTTGACCTTGTCGATGTAACGGTCTTCGATGTAGAAGGTGGTGCGGACATCGTTATCCTCGGTGAGCTCGATGTCGGTGATCTTCCCGATCTGGAAGCCCTTGAACTGGATGGGCATGCCGACCGACAGCCCCCGGGCCGAGGCGAAGGTGCTGTAATAATAGTAGTTCCGGGCGAACCATCGCTGATTGGCGCCCATGGAAATGAGAATGAAAACGAAGAGCCCGATCGCGATAAGGAGAAATGCACCCACGATCTGGCTTGCGAAGCGAATTCGGAATCTCATGCGACGCTCACTCTAGTCCAGCTTATCACTCTCGTCAACGTATCCTCCATTTCAGCCATCGGGGTCGAGCAGGTCGAGGATGTCGGTATCGTAGCTCGCCGTCTCGCTCAGCACGTCGGAGAGGATCTCTTTTACCCTCCGGTCGGCGGCATGCACCACATCCCCGAATGCGCCTTGCGCCACGATGCCTCCGGCGTCGAGCACGACCAGGTAATCGGCAAGCTGAGAGCTGATCTTGGCGCTGTGCGTACTGGCCACCATTGTCGTACCCCGTTTCTTGAGCTCCCGCAGACGTCGAATGATGAGCTCGGCGCCCTGGTGATCGACGAAGCTTGTCGGCTCATCGAGAAACAGGACCTCCGGGTCGAGGATGATCGCCCGCAGAAATGACACCATTTTGCGCTCGCCCGCGGATAGCTGCGCCGGTCTGAGGTCGATCCGACGCTGCATGCCGAACTCGCCGGCCATGGCCCGAACCCGGCTCGCCACCTCGGCGGCGTTCTCGGTGACCCCGTGGTACTGCAGGGGAAGGGCGAG
>JAAAOH010000120.1 GCA_009908925.1 Spirochaetota bacterium
GCTGGGCGAGCTGCAACATCTTCTCCACGCAGGACCACGCGGCAAGTGCCGTGGTCGTCGGCCGACCCGAATCGGGCGGCACCACCGAGAACCCGGCGGGCGTCCCGGTCTTTGCCTGGAAGGGCGAGACCGCCGATGAGTACTGGGAGCTCCTCTACCAGGCGCTCTCGTTTCCGGCGGACGGCGGCGACGGCGCCGGTGGCAACGGCGCGGCCGGTAGCGTCAAAGGCCCAAACCTCATCGTGGATGATGGCGGCGACGCCACCCTCATGATGCACATGGGCTATCAGGCCGAAGACGACCCCTCCATTCTCGAGCAGAAGGGCGAGTCCGCCGACGAGCGCGCCCTTCTCGCCGTCCTCAAGCGGGTCTACAAGGAAACCCCCCGGCGATGGCACGACGCGGTCGCCGACTGGCACGGAGTGAGTGAGGAAACCACCACCGGCGTCCATCGTCTCTATAAGATGGCAAATGAGGGCTCGCTTCTTGTACCCGCCATTAACGTCAACGACTCGGTCACCAAGAGCAAGTTTGATAACCTCTACGGCTGTCGTGAGAGTCTCGTCGACGGCATAAAGCGCGCAACCGACCTCATGATCGCGGGCAAGGTTGCGGTGGTCTGCGGCTACGGCGATGTGGGAAAGGGCTCAGCGGAAAGCCTCCGCGGGCTCGGCGCGCGCGTCAAAGTCACCGAGGTGGATCCCATCTGCGCCCTGCAGGCCGCTATGGCGGGCTACGAGGTCACCACGGTCGAGGACACCCTCGGCGAGGCCGACATCTACGTCACCGCCACCGGCAACACCGACGTCATCACCATCGATCACATGAAGCAGATGAAGGACCAGGCCGTCGTCTGCAACATCGGTCACTTCGACAACGAAATTCAGGTCGATGAGCTCGTGAACTTCCCCGGCGTCGAGAAGATCAACATCAAGCCGCAGGTCGACCGCTTCGACTTCCCGGATGGCCACGGCATCTTCCTTCTCTCCGAGGGGCGCCTCGTGAACCTCGGAAACGCCACCGGCCACCCGAGCTTCGTGATGTCGAACAGCTTCACCAATCAGGTGCTTGCCCAGATGGAGCTATGGAAGAATCGCTCGAGCTATGAGCATGATGTCTACGTGCTGCCCAAGGCGCTCGACGAGGAAGTCGCGCGGCTGCATCTCGAGAAAATCGGAGTGAAGCTCACGAAGCTCCGAAAGGAACAGACCGAATACCTCGGGGTCCCCGAGAACGGTCCCTTCAAGCCGGAGCATTATCGCTACTAAATTTCGCCGATTCCTCAAGCAGCAGCTCCTGTAGCCCCGTATCCCTCTGTGGACGAAACCTGCAGAGGAGGAAGATGATGGGTGACGCGAGCTGTTGCGAACGGGAATCCGGTATGGCAGAATCAGGCGGGGCGTACGAGCCGGGTCGAACGGCCGTGGCTGCGGCCACGGTTGTGGCCGAGACCGAGCCGTTCTTCCGGGACGTGATGGAGGTCTACGTTGACCTCCTGTGCCGCGGTGAGCGAGAGGCCTCGCGACTGTTGTTTCGCTCCGGCGTGCGATTCGCCGCGGCCGTGCACGGGATGCACAGAGCCGCCGGCCGGACCGCAGCCATGAATCCGGCAGACGCGGCGCGCCGGCACCTCGAGCGGTGCCTTTTCGCGCTGTGGAGCGCCCGCCGGCGGGAGCCGCAGCACGAAGACGCGCACGAGCGAGGCGAGCAGCAGCCGCCCGTCGACACCGCGGCGCTCTTCGAGCGTGGCCTTGCGATGCTCTCCGCGCTTCGCGGGATGTCGTCGCATGCCGCGGCCGAACCCGCCGCGGACGATAGCACCACCGGGGGATCGAACCGACGCCCGGCAATACCACCCCCGCCGCGGGAGCGGCCGGGACACGAGGAGCTCCATACGTGGATTCGAGAACGTACCTCTTCACCTCCGAATCGGTAAGCGAAGGTCATCCGGACAAGCTCTGTGATCAGATCTCCGACGCGGTGCTCGACGCCTGCCTCACCGAAGACCCGAACTCCCGGGTTGCCTGTGAGACCTTTACGACGACCGGCATGGTCCTCGTCGGCGGCGAGATCACGACCGAAACCTATGTGGACATCCAGGATGTTGCCCGCGGGGTTGCCAAGCGCGTCGGCTACGACCGCGCCGAGTACGGCCTCGACTTCGAGAGCATGAGCGTGCTCAACGCCATCCACGAGCAGAGTCCGGATATCTCGGTCGGCGTCTCGGGCGACGGCGTGATCAAGGGTGATCTCGGCGCCGGTGACCAGGGCATGATGTTCGGCTTTGCCTGCAACGAGACGCCGGAGCTCATGCCCGCACCGATCATGTACGCCCACAAGATTCTCCTGCGTGCGGCCGAAATGCGGAAGGGCGGCGAGCTCCCCTGGATGCGCCCCGACGGCAAGAGCCAGGTAACCGTCGAGTACGAGGGCCATACCCCGAAGCGCATCGACGCGGTGGTCATGAGCCAGCAGCACGACTATGAGATTGCCTACGACGATCTGCGTGAGCAGCTCATCGGGCATGTGATCAACAACGTGCTCGAACCCACCGGCCTTCTCGATGAGAACACCAAGTACTACATAAACCCCACCGGCCGTTTCGTCATCGGCGGACCGCACGGGGATTCGGGTCTCACCGGCCGCAAGATCATCGTCGATACCTACGGCGGCATGGGACGCCACGGCGGCGGAGCGTTCAGCGGAAAGGACCCGAGCAAGGTCGACCGCTCGGCAACCTACATGGCGCGCTACGTTGCCAAGAACATCGTCGCGGCCGGTCTGGCAGACCGCTGCGAGCTCGAGCTCGCCTATGCCATCGGCGTTCCCTATCCCGTCTCCGTCATGGTCGACACCTTCGGCACGTCCGCGGTGCCGGAGGCCAGCATCGAGGCCGCCGTGCGTGAGGTCTTCGACCTCTCCCCGGCGGGCATCATCAGGCACCTCGACCTGAGAAAGCCGATCTACCGCGAGACATCGGCTTACGGTCATTTCGGGCGCGACCACTTCACCTGGGAGCAGACCGACAAGGTGCAGGACCTCAAGACCGCGGTAAAGGCATAGGTGGTGCGACATGGCTCTCATGGAATGGACTGACCGCCTCAGCGTCGGCGTGGAGAAGTTCGACGGACACCACAAGCGCATGATTGCGCTCGTCAACGAGCTCCACGACGCCATGAGCGAGGGCCGTGGCCAGCAGGCCCTCTCGCGTATCCTCGGTGAGCTCATCGACTACACCGACTATCACTTTTCCGCCGAGGAGGCGGCCTTCGACGAGCACGGATACCCCGATGCCGGAACCCACAAAGAGGCGCACGCCGCCCTCCTCGAAAAGGCTCGCGCCCTCAAGGAGCAGCACGACGCCGGGGCGACCATGATGAGCCTCGAGGTCATCGAGTTCCTCAAGGACTGGGTCACCGACCATATTAAGGGCGAGGATAAGAAGTACTCGGCGTTCTTCGCAGATCGATGAGCGAAAAGCGCTATACCTATTCGGATTACCGGCAGCTGCCCGATGATGCACGATACGAGATCATCGAAGGCGAGCTCTTCGTCGCGACGCCGGCTCCCTCCAGGCATCATCAGGCAGTCGTCGGCGAAGTCTTCCGGCAGCTTGCGAACCAGCTTCTCGCGCACCGCTGTGAGGCCTACGTGGCGCCCTTCGATGTGATGCTACCTGCACCTGATGAGGATCTCGAGGATTCGGCGACCGTCGTACAGCCCGATGTGGTTGTCGTTTGCGATCCGCAGAAACTCGATGCACGGGGCTGTGTCGGTCCGCCAGACCTCGCGGTGGAGGTGGTTTCCCGCGAGTCTCGACGGCAGGACGCGGTGAGGAAACGCGCGCTCTACGAGCGGCACGGCGTACGTGAGTACTGGATGGTCGAGCCCGCACGCCGCGCGTTGACTCAGCTCGCCCTCGATCCGGCAACCGGCACTTACCGTGAGCACGACAGTGCGGACGGGGCCGGCGGCGACGTAGGGGCTGGCGGCGCAAGAGGCCCGCACGCCGGTGCCCTCGAATCCACCGCCCTTCCCGGCGTTATCCTCGACCTTTCCACGGTTTTTCCACAGTGAAGCACAC
>JAAAOH010000346.1 GCA_009908925.1 Spirochaetota bacterium
CCTCGTAGGGTGCGGTCCACAGAGGCTGTCCATCGGAGGTCATGCCGAGGCGGTACCACGGGCGTTCGCGCGGGTCGTAGTCCGCGGGCAGGGGATCGGGCGGATAGTGCTCGATCGTACCGTCTTCGAGCCCGTAGTAGATGTAGAAGTACCCCTCGAGCACTCGCTGCGCGGCCTTCCACTCCTCCGCAAGCTGCTCGAAGGCAACCTCTCCGTCGAGCCTCCGGTGCAACGTTTCGCTGCGAGCGAGGGCACGCACGGCCTCGCTGCGAGGCTCGAGCCACCACTCTTCGATCGAGCTTCCGGCAAGCTCCACGAGCTCCTCGATATCCTGCTGTCTTACCTCAACGGCAACGCGGTGACCTGCCTCGAAAGAGAACAGCACGAGCGCAAACAGCAGGAGGCCTGCGAGTATAGGGATTACGACGGTTAGTAGCAGAGGGAGAGAAAGTCTGGGTTTCGCAGTCATGACGGACGGATACTCGGGGCATTAGAAACTCTGTGCACACGTTTGTCAACGCGCCGCTTGCCTGCTGTGCACTCACGGGCGCGGCCTCTGGTCGTTTCCGGTATGGATATATTAGAATATCGGCCGATATTCAGAAGAGCAGATGTCATCAGATAAGCAGAAGCTCAAAGAGATCATAAGCCTCGACTCGGAGCTGAACAAGCTGCAGGACCTCGATATCCTGCTCGAGCGCATCCTCACGGAGTCGCGTCGCGTGACCGGTGCGGACGCCGGGTCTATCTACATCCGCCGCGGCGACGAGCTCGTCATCAACTACGCCCAGAACGACACGCTTCAGGCCAAGCTGCCGCCGGGAGAGAAGCTCATCTACAAAGTGTTCACCGTGCCGGTGAATACCAAAAGCATCTCCGGCTACGCGGCCGCCACGGGCGAGCCGGTGAACATCAAGGACGTCTACAGCATTCCCGAGGATGCGCCCTACGGCTTCGATCCGACCTACGATCGGGTGTCGGGATACACGAGCCGCTCGATGATCGCCATTCCGCTGCGGACCAACATCGGCGACATCCTCGGCGTCATTCAGCTCATCAACAAGCAGTCTGCCACCGGCAGGGCCATCGCCTTCAACAAGGACGATGAGCTCATGCTCTTGCACTTCGCGACGAACGCGACCGTCGCCCTGCAGCGCGCGCAAATGACCCGCGCCATTCTGCTTCGCATGATCAGTATGGCGGAGCTTCGCGATCCGAAAGAGACCGGACAGCACGTTAACCGCGTTGCCGGTTTCGCAGTCGAAATCTATGAGCGATGGGCAACCGAACAGGGCTTCGAGTCGCATGAGATCGAGCGCACAAAAGACAACCTCCGTATGGCCGCTATGCTCCACGATGTCGGGAAGGTGGCTATCTCCGACCTCGTGCTGAAAAAGCCCGCGCGCTTCACTCCCGAAGAGTACGAGACGATGAAGACGCACACCCTCCATGGCGCGCGACTGTTCGTGAACAAGCAGTCGGATTTCGACGAGCTCGCCCAGGTCGTTGCTCTCACCCATCACGAGAACTGGGACGGGACCGGCTATCCCGGTCACGTGGACGTCGAGACCGGCGAAACAGTAAAACAGGATGGAGACGGTCGCCCGCTGGGAAAGCGGGAGGAAGAGATTCCTCTCTTCGGCCGGATTGTCGCAATCTGTGATGTCTACGACGCGTTGAGCAGCAAGCGTGTCTACAAAGACGCATGGGGCGAGGAAGATGTCCTCGAGGAGATGCGGCGACTGTCGGGCAGCAAGTTCGACCCCGGGCTCATCGACATCTTCTTCAAGGTCCTGCCGAACATTCGTACCGTTTCCGCAAAATTTCGCGAAGAAGAGGAATAGTCGCGGTCGAAGCGCGAAGTCATGGGGACCCTGACGGCACCTGATTCCACAGGCCAGCGCTCACCGTTTCTGCTTCTGAAGTGGATCCTGATCGGCATCGTAGCCGCGCTCTCCGGCGTCGCCGTCGTCGGAAGCTTCCTGTTCCTGGTGATGGGGCTCCACCGTCTTCTCCGTGACACCGGCCTCCCCCTGCCCCTGTTTGCACTTGCCGGCGCCCTCATCACCGGAACACTCATCTACCGCATCGATCCCCGCTGTGCCGGGGAAGGCATCCCGTCCTACGTGCACGGTCACCGTACCTACGGCGGGCGCCTCGATCTCTCGGAAACCGTCGGTAAGTATCTCGCATCGCTCGCGACCCTCGGCACCTTCGGAAACGGCGGCATCGTGGGGCCGGTCGGTCGTGTCACAGCCGGAGTGATGTCCGCTCTGGGGCAGCGGCTTCGCGGCACCTGGTTCACAAAGGAGGATCTTGCCACCGCAACTACCGCCGGACTCGCCGCGGCGGTTGCCGTTGTCTTTCGCAGTCCCGTCGGCGCCGGCGTCTTCGCCGTCGAGATCATGCAGAAAAACGAAATGCGCTACCGCCAGCTCTTTCCCGCCATCATAGCAAGCGCGATCGGCGCTCACCTCGCGGTGCTCTTCGACATCACCCCGCTCATGCGACCGCCTCTGTACACGCTGCCGGCCCCTGCAACGGCCGTCCACCCGGAGCTCCTGCTGCCCGTGCTTCTCATCGCAGTTCTCACCGGCGTCACCGGCCGTGCCTACAGCGGCTTCTACGGGCTCGTGGCGCGCTTTTCGCGGCGCGACGAGACGACCGGCGTCATCACCAAGGTGCTCACCGGCACCGTCATCGCAGCCGGTGTGACGTGGCTCATCAACCCCGAGATCATGGGAACGAGTGAGTACATCATCGCCGATCTCACCTCCGGGGGCAGCGCCAGCCTCTACGGGAATCTGCCGCCCTCGGTTCCGATCGTGGTGGTCCTCCTGATTCTCGCAGCGCTGAAGCTCATGGCAAACTCCATCACCGTCGGCTCGGGCCTCAGCGGCGGCTTCACCGGACCCGCCGCCATCATCGGCATGCTCCTCGGCCGGGTCGCCGCCGATCTCATGGGTATCGCGGAAGGCTCTCTCGAGTACCATGCGATGATTGCCGCCGGTTTCACCGGCATGCTCGCAAGCACCCTCAACATCCCCATCGCCGCCGCCATCATCGGCATCGAGATCTTCGGCATACAGCACGGCGTCGCCACCGGCCTCACCGCCGTCCTCGCCTTCCAGCTCAACCGTCGCCAGACCATCTACGACCCGTCACTCGGCGAGGAGCCGGGGTATGAGACGGGGGTGGATTAGCGAATACGCCACCACGTGGGCACTCACGAACCCATCCCTTGACCCCGGTTAATCGTTACGTTATTATCTATATCTAATGAGCCTAAAACGCGGGGACTATGCGGTCATCCTTCTGAGCCTCCTCGTCATTTCCGCCTTCGCGGTGCAGGTGTACTCGCAGGACCTCCATCCCACGGTCGTGTGCATCGAGTCGCGAGGAACGGAGTGGGTCTATCCGATCGACGAAGATCGACTCGTGACGGTCGCCGGCCCGCACGGAGACACCATCGTCGAGGTGAAGGACGGCATGGTTCGATTCAAGGAGTCACCGTGTCCACATCATACCTGCTCGCTCCGAGGATGGATGAAGAACCCCGGCGAGTGGGCAGCCTGCCTGCCGAACGAGGTAATGCTCAGTGTCGAGGGAGGCGACGATGGCGGCATCGACGCGTTCAATCTCTGAACGGACGCATCTCATCGCGCTGCTTGCAGCGTTCTGCCTGTTTCTGTCCATGATCGAATACCTCATTCCCAAGCCTGTGCCCTTCATGCGGATCGGCCTGGCGAACGTCCCGGTGCTTGTGTCACTTCTGATCTGCAAGCCTCGGGAGGTCCTGCTTCTGATATTCCTCAAGGTTCTCGGGCAGGGCCTGGTCAACGGAACACTCTTCTCCTACATCTTTCTGTTCTCTGCGGCTGGTTCCTTCGCGAGCGGAGTGGTGATGCTCGGCGCCTTCCTTGCGTTCCGCCGCCACCTGTCGCTAGTCGGAGTGTGTATGCTCGGGGCCCTGGCAAGCAACCTCGTGCAGATTCTCATGGCCCGCGAAATCGTCTTCGGGCGCTCAGCCGTTCTCATCGGCCCGCCGCTTCTGCTGATGGGCGCGGCTAGCGGCTT
>JAAAOH010000142.1 GCA_009908925.1 Spirochaetota bacterium
GCGAACGCTCGGTCGCGCCGAGTTCCGCAATCTCAGCGTTCGAACCACCGAGTGATGCGCCGCAGGCCCTCCTCGAGGGCCGCGGGTTCCTTGAGAAAGGAAATCACCAGGCCCGTCTCGTCCTCCAGGTTGTAGAGATACCCCGGATGCGTGTACACCTTCGTATCCTCGAGGATGCGAAGCGCGAGCTCCTCATCGTCCCATCCTGCATGCAACGGCCCGGCTCCCACCCGGAGTATGCAGTGTATGCCGCCGTCGGGCCGAAGGGGCTCCAGATGGGGCGAACCGGCGACCGTGGACAGGCAGAGATCCCGCCGCCGCTTGATCTCCGCGATCATACCCCGCTGAAACTCACCACCCTCGCCAAACAGCGTCGGAAGGACGGCCTGCGACACGCTCGATGCGTTGAGGTACATGTCGTTGGCGATTTCGAGCACCGAGAGAAGCTCCTCCCGCAGATCCTCGGGGCCGGTGACGAGCAGCCAGCTCAGCTTGAGGTCGGGGCAGGCGAACATCTTCGAGACACCGTTGAGGGTGATGCACACGATGTCGTCCGCCAGTCCCGGCGGCGTCACGTGGCCGGCGCCACCAAACAGGAACTCGCTGAAGACCTCATCGAAGAGCACGGGCAGATTCCGCTCCCGCGCAACCGAGACGATCGCATCGACGCTCTGCGGTTCGAGGCAGGTTCCGGTGGGGTTATTCGGCGAGATCGCGACAATCAGTCCCGATTCCGGGGAAATCTCCTCTCGCAGGCGCTCAGGATCGGGCTGGGCGCGTTGGTTCAAATCCAGCCTATAGTGCTCGACTTCGAGATGATTGAACTCCGCGATGAACTCGAACAGGGGATATACCGGGCGGGGCAAGGAGACGGTCTGTCCGTGCTCGAGCATGCGGTTGAAGACCAGGTTGTAGCCCTCCGAGGCCGAGGCAGTGATGATGATCTGGGCCGAGTCCACGACGAGGCCCCGTCCCCGGTAGTAGGCGGCGATAGCCTCCCGCGCCGCGGGTGAGCCGCGTGGGTCGGGGGCGTAGGGACGGTGCCGGGGATAGGCCGCGAGGGCACGGGAGAGAGATTCGGCAGGGTAGAGCAGGCCGTTTCGGTGGAAGTTCGTGTCGACGAGGTCTATGAAGTCCGGATCGCTCTCCAGCGCCTCCCGTGCGCGCTCGAGAGCGGTCGTTTCGTAGGCCCGCTCCTGAGCGTGTTGGTGCTCGCCGTCGCCGTGGTGTTCATGCTGGTCGTGGTGGTCGTGGGTGCTCATGGGCGACGTGAGTCTATCACGTGGCACCTTGACCGCGACAGCCGGATTGGCTACGTTTGCATAGTGAAGCAAATAGCAATAGCGTCAGTTCTCATCCTTCTCACGCTGTCGGCCTGGGGCGACATCTACGAGTGGGAGACGGATCTCGAGGCTGCCACCGAACAGGCCGCCGAAGAGGAAAAACACGTATTTCTTTACTTCGCGGGTTCCGACTGGTGCGGGTGGTGCCAGCGGTTTAAGCAGGAAATACTGGACACCCGTCCCTTCAACGAATTCAGCGAGACAGATCTCGTGCCGGTCCTCATAGACTTCCCGCGGGAAATCGAGCAGTCAGCCGAGCAGGAAGCTTACAATCGCCAACTTGCCGAGCGCTTCGGGGTGCAGGGCTTCCCTACGGTCTATGTGCTCACCCCGGATGAAGAGATCGTCCTGCGGAGCGGGTACCTCGAGGGCGGGCCCGCGAACTACGTTGAACACCTGCGAAGCGGAATGCAGTAGGGTAGACATGGACATCGCCGAACGACAGGAAGAGAAGTTCAACGAGATCTACGAGAAGACCTTCGACCAGCTCGAGTACCGATGGAATCACGATGATGACTTTTCGGTGAAAGACCTCGAGCGGCAACTGCAAACCTTCTACGTCGACGAGGGAAACGACTGGGCCGGCCGTGGCCTGCCCGGCCAGGTGGTAAAGTCCGCGACCATCGCAGCAACCGAGGCGTTCCTCGAGCGCCTCCGCGCCTCCGGCCGCTCCTCCGGGCGCCGAGATGAGCGCTGAGAAGCGCTACCCGCCCGGCTACGGTCCGGTCCATCCGCAGGCGGACTACCGTCCCTGGGACATCGACGCCATCTTCGCGCCCCTGTACGCGGCCACACAGGAATACACCAAGGTCGATGAGGCCCGCTGCTATCTGCTGTGGCAGGCTGCGTTGCAGTGCACCTCCATTCCCGGCGACTTCCTGGAGGTCGGGGTGTGGCGTGGCGGAACGGCGGCGCTCCTCTGTGATGCGGCCGCGCGCCTCGACGACGATCGCCATGTCTATCTTGCCGACACCTTCCGCGGCGTAGTCAAAGCCGGACCGAAGGACGATTACTACAAGGGCGGCGAGCACGCCGATACCAGCCGCGAAACCGTAGAGGAGCTCCTCGGAGAGCTGGAGACGGGCAACTACACCGTTCTCGAAGGCGTTTTCCCGGAGGAAACCGGCGATGCGGTGCCTGAAGGTCAGATCGCGCTCTGCCATGTGGATGTCGACGTATATCAGTCAGCACGCGATGTCACCGAGTGGGTCTGGCCGAGAATGCCCGTGGGTGGCGTCATTGTCTACGACGACTACGGCTTCTACGGCTGCGAAGGCGTTACGGCCCTCGGAACCGAGGAAATCGAGCGCAGCAATCGACTTTTTTTACATAATTTGAGCGGTCAGGCCTTTCTCATCAAGCTCCAGCCTTGATGCACTTGCCGCGAGCGGCTATCCTTGTCGAACTTTAACCTACCCGGGTCGAGGAACACGGAATGAGCATGAATCGCTTCACACTTCTCGCCCTCGTAACCATACTGCTCGGCTGCAGCACAGGCGATCCCTACATGCCCTCGCAGCAGCCGCGTGCCGGTGTAGGTGCGGACTATGACTTCGACTTCAGCTGGACCGAACGCGACGACGGCCTCGAGCCGGAGTCCGGCACATATCCCAACGTGGCGAACGTGCTCGAAGGCGAGAACCCGATTCTCACCCTCTACCGCGAAGATGTCACCCACCGCGCTGTGGAGGATTTCTTCCGGCAGGTCACCGGCTCCGACGAGATCTCCCTTCCCATGCTCTATCATGCCGACCGCAACGATCTGTCGGTGTCCCTCGTGTTCGCTCTTGCCTGGGTGGAGAGCCGGTACTACCCCTTGGCGCGGAACGCCAACGCCAATTCCATCGATCGCGGTCTGTTCCAGCTGAACGACAAGAGCTTCGTACAGCTCTCGACTGACGACTTCTTCCACCCCGAGATCAGCGCTCGTCACGGCACCGATTATCTTCGCTTTGCCCTCGACTACGGTGGCGATGAGCGCACCGCCGTGGCCATCTACAACGCAGGACTCACCCGCGTACTGCAGAACCGCACGCCCCAGAGCACCCTCAAGCATGTTGAGCGCGTGATGGCGTACAAGGCATCACTCGAGCGGCAGTTCGAACGCTACATTCTCCAGAGATTTCCAACCTCATTTTAAGGACAGGGCCCCACACATGGTAGTCGTACTGAACCGGTCCATCAGGACCGACGATAAGGAACGAATCCGCGAATTCCTGCAGACACGTGGTTTCAAGGTGCGTGAGATCGTCGGCGAGGAAGAGACGATTTTCGGCGCCGTCGGCCATGCCTCCATCGATCTGCGCGAGGTGGAGGTTCTCGCCGGTGTCGAGCGTGTCATCCCCATCACCAAGCCTTACAAGCTTGCCTCCCGTGAGATGAAGCGCGATGACACGCTCGTGCGCGTGGCGCAACTGCGCGTCGGTGGCGGTCGCATCGCCGTGATCGCAGGGCCGTGCTCGGTCGAAAGCCGCGAGCAGGTGATGGAGACCGCGAGCGCCGTCCGGGAGTCGGGGGCTGTGATGCTGCGCGGCGGCGCATTCAAGCCGCGGACCTCTCCCTACGCCTTTCAGGGGCTGGGCGAAGAGGGGCTGCGCTACCTCAAGGAGGCGGGCGAGGCGACAGGTATGCCGGTTGTCTCCGAGATCATGGCCACCGATCAGGTCGAGGTGATGCGTGATTACGTCGATGTGCTGCAGATCGGCGCGCGGAACATGCAGAACTTCGATCTGCTCAAGCGCGTGGGAGCGGAGACTCGACCGGTGATGCTCAAGCGGGGCATCGCCGCTACCATCGAGGAATGGCTCATGGCCGCCGAGTACCTCCTGGCCCACGGCGCCGAGGACGTGATCCTCTGCGAACGCGGCATCCGCACCTTCGAGCCCTACACCCGTAACAGCCTCGACATCTCGTCCATCCCCGTCGTGAAGAAGCTCAGTCACTTGCCAATCATCGTCGACCCCAGTCACGCCACCGGCCTGCGCGAGCAGGTGCCGCCGGTTGCCCTCGCCGCGGTGGCCGCCGGCGCCGACGGCCTGATGGTTGAGGTTCACCCGCGACCGGAGCAGGCCCTTTCCGACGGCCCGCAGACACTCTTCCCGCAGCAGTTCGAGCGGCTCATGCGCGACATAGAGGCCATGTCCCCCGTCGTCGAAAAGGAGTTACTGCAGCTCCCGCACACCGCCCAGCGGCCCGCCGCGGTTGCAGCGAAAGGCGCTTCCGCGCCGGCCGAAGCCGGCGCACTGGAGGTCGCCTTCCAGGGGCAGCGTGGTGCGTACAGCGAGATGGCCCTTTCGCGCTATTTCCAGCACGACGAGGTGGTGCCCCGGCCGTCGTCGACCTTCCGGAACGTATTCCAGGCGGTGCTCGACGGCACCGTGCAGTACGGCATCGTGCCCATCGAGAACTCTCTCACCGGTTCCGTGCACGAAAATTACGATCTGTTTCTTCAGTTTCCGGACCTTCGCATCGTCGGCGAGTCGATGATCCGTATCCGTCACAGCCTGATCGGTCAGCCCGGCAGCACCATAGGTGATGTAAGACGCGTCTACTCCCACCCCCAGGCTCTCGCGCAGTGCTCGCGGTTTCTCGAGAACTACCCCGACTGGCAGCAGATACCCTTCTATGACACCGCCGGATCGGTGGAGCACATCGTGACGGACGGCCAGCCGGGCGACGCCGCGATCGCGAACGTCGACGCGGCGCATCCGTACGGCGCCGAGGTGCTGCAGGAAGACATCGAGACCAACCCCCAGAACTACACGCGATTCTTCGTGCTCGCGCGGCAGGAGGACGCGACCGTCGAGGCACCGCAGAAGGCATCGGTGGTCTTCTCCACACCCGATACTCCCGGTGCCCTCTCAAAGTGCATGCAGCTTCTCTCCGAGCGCAGCGTGAACATGAAGAAGCTCGAAAGCCGCCCGATTCCCGGAAAGCCCTGGCACTACATGTTCTATCTCGACATGGAGCTGCCGCCCGACATGGAAACCTTCGATGCCGCCCTCGAGGATCTGGATCGAGAGTCGGAGGGATTGCGGGTGCTGGGAACGTATCGGGCAAGCACCCGTACCGTGTAGCGCTCGCTCGCGGGGTCCGCTATCAGTTCTCGATGCCCAGTTTCTTCATTTGCTCGTACTCGTCCTTGCGGGCGACGTACTCACGGCGTTTCTTGGCGCTGCGGGAGATTATTTCTTTCAGACCGTCGATTTCCGCCTGCGCGCTTCGAAGCTGCGAGCGCTGTTCCCGCGGAAACTCCGCGCGGAGCGCCGTTTCGAGGGACTGAAGTCGGCGCTGCATCGTTGACAGTTCCTCGACTTGCTTGTTGAGGAACTCGAAGAGTTGTTCCTCGCTCGCGTTCTGCAGCTTCCGCGCGGTCTGGCTCATTTTGTTGAGAATGCCGCCGTAGAGACGGGACTTCTTCGAAAGCTGCTGCGCAAACTCGTCGGCGGATAAGAGCTCGCTCTGCGACGCCGAGGTAGCCTCGTCAAAATACTCGAGCTCGAACACGTGTGATTGGCGGCCCTCGCCGCTGGATACCCGCTGGAAGAAACGCCGGAGGCGTTCAGTGAGCGGGAGCTTGCGGTTGTCGAGCACGTGGATATTGTCGGAGAGCTTCTGTTGCGCCGCCTGCAGACTGCGGCTTGCGCCGGCGAGCACCCGGATGGCCTCGAGGAGCATCGGTTTGAAGGGGTCCTTCTTCGGTCCCTGTTGCTTCTGCTCCTCCTCCGGGCGCAGGCGGTTCAGCACTTCCTCACGCCGGTGCTCGCCGTCAGGGGCGAAGTCCTCCTCGAGGGCCTCCCGCGCGAGGTCGGGGAAGAAGGGCTCGCCCTGATGGCTGCGGGCAAAGGCGCGCTTCATTTTCTTTGCCGTTTCATCGGCAGCGCTCAGCGCCCGTTCCCCGTCCACATCCACCTGCGGATAGACGTCACGCCGCAACATGAGCTTGAACCGCGCCTTGTGATAGTCGGCGAGGAGCTTCAGTCCTTTCATGATCGCCTTCGACTGCCGCGACATCTGCTCGACGGAGTCCTTCACCAGACTGGTCGAGAGCGGATCGGCGTCGCCGCGAAGCTTGCTTACGTGATCGGCAAGCGTCCGTGTGGTGGGGCTCTTGGAAGACTCGGAAAGATTCTCCCACTTGATGTAGCCTGTCAGTTTGACGAGGTTTCGAATCTGCCGGAGGTCGAGAGAGTCGAGGCGGAACTGAACGTAGTTGTTGAGAAAGTCGAGCATACTGTCGAATTGCGAGAGGCGCAAACTCATTACCTGGTCCCTCTCCGACTCGAGGAAGGGCTCGTCCGGCGGCGACTCGATTTCCGAGATGCGCTGGTCGTCCTTGTAGGGGTCTTCCTGCACGAGGCCTTTGCGTTGCAGGACCGTGAACAGGCCCTGGAACGTGCTGTGGAAGAGGCGAAAATCCTCTTTGAGTTGCGGAATATCCTTTTCCTCGAGACGCTCCGCGCGCTTTTCCAGCGCCTCCTCGAGCTCCTCGGGAAAGCCGGTTGCAGGCTTCATCGCAGGGGTATTATTGTACAAAAGCTTCAATCCTTCAATCAGAGTGGAGGCCCAATGGGGTAGCGCGCGCATTCACACCGGCAAAACTCATCATCCCCGCGCTGTTATCCGTCGACGCGCCCGTCGGGCCCGTGGTGGCGGCGCTCGAAGGTGCCTTCGGCGCCCTCGACTATCAGAGCGATGAGATTCCGTTCACCTTCACCGACTACTACACCTCGGAGATGGGCGCCGGCATCCGTCGCATCTTCTTCGCCGTCGCCGACCTTTACGATCCCTCGGAGCTCGCCCGGGCAAAGCTGACCACCGACGAGCTCGAGCAGCGCTTCGCCGGAGAACGGCGGCGCAGCGTCAACCTCGACCCCGGGATGCTGACCCTCGGCAGACTCATCCTTGCCTCGACCAAAGACAATGCGCAGCGTATCCCGCTTCGCGACGGGATCTACGCGGAGATTACCCTCCTGTATCGCCAGGGCGGGTTCGAGGCACTTCCCTGGACCTACCCCGATTACAGAAGCGCTGCGTACCACGAGGTGCTCAACGATCTGCGGACTCGCTACAAGCAACAGCTCGAGGCCGATTCCGCGCATGCGTGAAGCAGCAGCTTCGTTTCGCCCGTATCCTCTGGTGTGAAAGCAATACGACACGTACTCCTGTGCGCCGCGAGCGGATGGATGTGTCTGGCACTCGCCGGGTGCAATCTCACAGGCTCCGAGACCACGGTGAGCCTCGAGCTGCCGGGGGCACCGGAGCACTGGCCCGAATCTCTGACGGTGGAGGAGTACCGGGTGGTCTGGCGCGGTGGGGCCGGGAAGCTGCGGGAGATAACGGTGGCGGGCGGGGCGTCGCGGGTGGAGGTTGCCATACCGAAGCGGTCCGGGGTTGCGGTGCTCGCGTACCCCTCGTTCGTCGGGGGCTCCTTTCTGCCGCGACCCGCCGCTGCGATCTATCCCCATGACGCGAGAGGCGGGGCGGGCGCCGGCGTGAACCTTGCGGCGTCCTTCGAGCGCGGCTTCACCGGACTCGTGCTGCATCGGGTGCTCTTCGCCCTGCCGTCGGTAAACAGTGGTCGGCTGATCGAAGAGGTGCGCGCGCGAAGCGATGGGAATCCGTGGCTCTTCGATCTCGAACGCGTGGTAGAGAAGCTTGCCGACGGGAGGTTCTCCACGATCTACCTTCGCCCGCGGGATGTCTTCGAGGTCGAGGTGGCGGTCGCAGTTGCGGGGGAGGGCCGGGCCGCAGCCGGGGCCCAGATCGGGGCCGGGGCAGCCGTCAATGCGGGAAAGGGGTCAGGCCCCGGAGTCTGGATCCGGGACAACCCGCTCGCTCGTGTGCTCGCCCCGACGGACTCGCCCGACGGGCCGATGCTGCGGTTAAAGCTCCCGCCGGGGCATCATCACCTGATACATGCCGGGAACGGGGGGATTCTGTCGATTGTCGTGGCAGATGATGGAAGCTATCGGGTGTTTCACCGATAACGCGGGGCGCCGGTCCGCGGAGGTGGCGCCCCCGGGGCGCCGCCTTCGGGCCGAGAGCCGCCGGGCGGCCGCCGGCCTCAGCCCACCGCAGCCTCAGCCCACGACGACGTTCACGAGTTTGTTCGGGACGGTGACGACCTTGCGGATGTCCTTGCCCTCGGTGTATTGCCTGACACGCCCGTTCGCGAGGGCCATTTCCTTGAGCTCAGCATCTGCGGTATCAGCCGGCGTCGTGAGCCGGGCGCGGATCTTTCCGTTCACCTGGACGACGATTTCCACCTGCTCGTCCTTCGTCAATTCCTCGTCATAGCCCGGCCAGTCGTGGTAGGCGAGGGTTTCATCATGCCCGAGTTTTTCCCACATTTCTTCGGCGATGTGGGGCGCGTACGGCGCAATGAGGAGCACGAACGGCTCCCAGAGTGCACGATGGAGCACATCCTGCTTGAAGGCCTCGTTGACGAAGATCATCATCTGGGCGATGGCGGTGTTGAACTGAAGGTTCTCGGTGTCGTGGGTGACCTTTTTGATGGTCTTATGCAGTACCCGCTGGAGCTCGAGCGGCGGCTCATCGTCGACGAGCGTGCGCTCGGAGACCCGCCAGACGCGGTCGAGGAAGCGATGCACGCCCACCAGGCCGTTGGTTGACCACGGCTTCGCCGTCTCCAGCGGTCCCATGAACATCTCGTATACGCGCATCGAGTCGGCGCCGTAATCACGGACGATGTCGTCGGGGTTGATGACGTTCCCCTTCGACTTCGACATTTTCTCGCCGCTTTCGCCGAGGATCATGCCCTGATTCACGAGCCGCATGAAGGGCTCATCGGTAGTTACGACCCCGACGTCGTAAAGCACCTTGTGCCAGAAGCGCGCGTAGAGCAGGTGGAGGACCGCGTGCTCGGCGCCGCCGACGTAGAGATCGACAGGCATCCAGTACTGTTCTTTTTGCCGTGAGACGAGCTCGGTGTCGTTTTTCGGATCGAGATAGCGCAGGTAGTACCAGCAGGAGCCCGCCCACTGGGGCATGGTGTTCGTCTCTCGTCGCGCGCCGGCGCCTGAGCCGTCGGGGCATTCGGTTCTGATCCACTCTTCCACTTTGGCCAACGGCGATTCGCCGGTGCCCGAGGGTTTGTAGCTTTCCACTTCGGGAAGCTCGAGGGGCAACTCCCCAGCGTCCAGCGGCACGATCTCACCGTTCTCGCAGTGGACCAGGGGAATGGGCTCGCCCCAGTACCGCTGTCGGGAGAAGATCCAGTCACGCAGCTTGTAGTTCACAGCGCGTGTCCCTTTGCCCTCGGACTCGAGCCAATCGGTGATCTTCTGCTTCGCCTCCGTCGTGGGCATGCCGGAGAACTGCCCGGAGTTCACCGATGTGCCTTCGCCGGTGAATGCCCCGGGCATTTCCGCCGTGATGGAGGCATGGGGATCGGAGACATCCTCCTCGGGCGTGGCGACGACCTTGATGATGGGGAGGTCGAACTTCTCGGCGAACTCCCAGTCCCGCGCGTCATGGGCCGGGACCGCCATGATGGCGCCGGTTCCGTAGGAAAGCAGCACGTAGTCGGAAACCCAGATGGGGATCCGCTCATCGTTGAGCGGGTTGATCGCGTAGGCGCCGATGAACACGCCGGATTTTTCCTTCGCGAGATCGGTGCGCTCGAGGTCGGATTTCAGCTTCGCCTTTTCGATGTACTGCTCGACCGCCTTCTGCTGCTCTGCGGTGGTGAGCTCCCCGACCAGCGGATGCTCGGGTGCGAGGACCATGTAGGTGGCACCAAACAGCGTATCAGGTCGGGTTGTGAAGACCTCGAGAGAGCCCTCGTGGTCGGCGAGGGGAAAGAACACGTTGGCGCCTTCGCTACGGCCGATCCAGTTGCGCTGCATCGTCTTGATCGATTCGGGCCAGTCGAGCTTATTCAGGTCCTCGAGGAGGCGGTCGGCATACTGCGTGATGCGCAGCATCCACTGTTTCAGCGGTTTTCGCTCGACGGGGTAGTTGCCGCGCTCCGAGCGCGGGCCGTCGGGCGTGGTAATGACTTCCTCGTTCGCGAGGACCGTGCCGAGGTCCGCGCAGTACCACACCGGGATTTCTTCCATGTAGGCGAGGCCCTGCTCGTAGAGCTTGAGGAAGATCCACTGCGTCCACTTGTAGTACTCCGCGCGGTGGGTGGAGACCTCGCGGTCCCAGTCGTAGGAGAAGCCCAGCGCCTTGATCTGCTCGCGGAACTTGTCGATGTTGGCCTCGGTGGTGGCCTTCGGATGGGTGCCGGTCTGTATCGCGTAGTTTTCGGCCGGCAGACCGAAGCTGTCGAAGCCCATCGGGTGGAGTACCTGATACCCATTCATGCGAAGGTAGCGGCAGTAGATGTCGGTGGCGGTGTAGCCTTCCGGGTGTCCCACGTGGAGTCCGCTTGCCGAGGGGTAGGGGAACATGTCGAGCACGTACTTCCGCTTCTCCGGCGGCACCGACGGGTCCTCGACTGCTTTGAAGGTTCGATTCTCTTCCCAGAAGCGTTGCCACTTCTTCTCGATCGAGCTGAATGGGTAGCGTTCCATGTGGCAGGATGATAGCGGAAATGCGCAACCGCGGTCAACGCACGCGGCCAGAGCGCGCGGCCGGTCAACGCGGCCGGCGAACGGCCACGTCACTCCTGCGGGCGTTCCGCCTCTCCGTTGTCCTCGCGGTGGGGGGTGAATCGGACGCTGACGATGCGCTTGCGTGCCATCGTTTCGATGAGGAAGGCTCCGGCCGGCGTCTCGACGTGCTCGCCCTGGGCCGGCAGGCGCCCGAGGTGCTCGGCTATGTAACCGCCGATGGTCTGCACATCCCGGGTCTGGGGTATTTCGACGCCGAGGGCATCGTTCGCAACATAAATGGGGAGGTCCGCGATGAGGCGGTAGTTGTCGTCGTTGAGCGGGACGATCTTGTCGCCCTCCTGCACCTCGTGCTCATCGTAGATCTCACCCAGGATCTCCTCCACGACATCCTCGATGGTCACCAGGCCCGACACGCCACCGTACTCGTCGAGCACGATAGCGATGTTCAGTCCGAAGCGACGGAACTGTGCGAGCATCTCGTGGATGCGCTTGTTTTCAGGCACGAAGATGGGCTCCACCATGACCGTCTTCAGGGGCTCGTCGTCGCCGCCTGCCGCCACCCGCCGGACGAGATTCTTGAGCAGGGCGATGCCTACGATGTGTTCCGGATGCCCGTCATAGACCGGGACGCGGGAGTAGCCGGCCTCCGTTATGCGGGTGAAAGCGTCCCGCAGCGACATATCTTTGTCGAGGCTGAAGATCTTCGTGCGGTGCGTCATGATGGCGCTCACCGTCACTTCGGTGAACCGCAGGACGTTTCGCACCATGCGGAACTTGAACGCCTCGAGGATGCCGACCGTCTCGGCGTGTTTGGCGAGGTAGAGGATGCTCTCACGAGTCACTCCGCCGCTCCCGCTCCCGTGGCTCAGCCGTGTTATCAGGCGGCTTATGGCGCTCATGAACCACACAACCGGTTTCAGAACGATCGAGAGGATCCAGATGGTGCGCGAGACGTGCACCGTCCAGAACACGTTGTGTGCGATGGCCACTTGCTTGGGTACCACTTCGCCGAATATGAGGACGACCAGGGTGAGTATGCCGGTAGTGATACCGAGCACGGCGCTGCCGAAGAGCCGTATCGTTATCTCGCTCGCCATGACCGAGCCGGCAATGTTCATCAGGTTGTTGCCCACGAGCACGGTCGTGAGCAGAATGTCCGGTCGGGCGGTGAGCGCCGACACGTATTCGCCGCGTTTGCCCTGGGTGTTCTTTATCTCCTGTACCTGCGCCTCCGAGAGAGATGTGAAGGCAGTCTCGGTGCCGGAGAAGAAGGCGGAGAAGAGGAGAAACAGGCCGAGCGCACCGAAGTCGAGTACCATCGACTACGCACGCGTCAGGAAAAATGGAATGTGAGCGCACATGATCAGAGCCATGAAGTACGCAGACGAGCATACTCCGGAATAGGGCGTTTGTGCAACGATGAAGCAGTGGCGACAGTGGGCTGGCTCGCATATAATGCGGGTATGAAAGCGCTGCTACTCATCTTCCTCGTCGTGCTCGTCCTTACGTCCTGTGCGCCCGGCCCCAACGCCATGGAGGGCCGCAGCGACGAGACCGGAGATGTCGCCGGGTTTCTGCAGGGATTCTGGCACGGCATTATCATGCCCGTGACATTCGTGATTTCGCTGTTCTCGGATGCGATCAACGTCTACGACGTCAACAATAACGGAGGATGGTACAATTTCGGCTTTTTGCTGGGGCTCAGCGGCACGCTGGGCGGGGGCAGCAAGGGCGTGTCCGGCCGTAGAAAATGAAGAAAAAGAGCCGCGCGAGGCGGCTCTTTCTATACGTGCTGTCGAGTACTTGCTGTCTATCTACTCGACCGCAAGCACGTCTTTCATGGCTTTCTTGATGGTGTCCTTCGGCAGGGCGCCCATAGCCATCTGGGGCTTGTCCTCAAGCGGGATGAAGAGCATCGAGGGGATGCTCTGAATACCGAATGCGGCGGCGAGCTCCTGTTCCGCATCAGTGTCGATCTTGTAGATGTGCATCTTACCGTCGTATTCCTCGGAGAGCTCCTCGAGGACCGGCTCTACCATCTTGCAGGGACCGCACCAATCGGCATAGAAGTCGATGATGGCGGGCAGGTCGCCCTCATACTTCCACTCACTGTTGTTTTCGAAGTCGAAGACCTTATTCTTGAACGTTTCCTTTGTCAGATGCTCAGGCATATTACTCCCCTTCTATCGTATTCAACTTTCCTTATATATGGCAATATAACAAAGGCTGCGCCGGAAGTAAAGTCGGCGCAGCGACTCATTGCGATTACATCACCGTATCACAGATATCCTGTTTGCACAGGGGCGATCACGGCGATACTCTTTACCGACAGCAGCAATTCCGCTACCATATAATCATTACTTTCTGAAAGAAACTTAGAGGACATCAGTCATGGCAGAAACGAACATTGACCAGCTTCATCCGACACCCCCGCAGCCGAAGCTCGGGATTCTCTTCCTGGGTCGAAAACGCGCGGGGTTCGACCCCGAGTGGGGCGCCGAGATCCGCAGGCGCATTCGGGGTTTCGTTGATGATGCGGGCCTCGAGTCGGTCATCCCCTACGACAACATCGCGGATGACCCCACGCTGCGTGATGCCATCGCTCAGTGCCGCGCGGCGGACGTGGATGCGCTGGTCATCACCCAGCCGACGATCTCCGACGGACGGCTTGCTCCCGTTGCGGCGCAGGTGTGGGATGCGCCGCTCGTGCTCTGGGCGACCCCGGAGAAGCCCACCGGGGAGATGATAAGCGCAAACAGCCTGGTCGGAACGCACGTCTTCGGGGCGACCATGCGTCAGCTGCATCGTCCCTTCGAAATCGTCTACGGTCATCCCGATGACGAGGAGACCCGTGCCTCACTTCTGCGCGCGGCGCGCATCACCTCCACTGCCGAGCGGGTGCAGCGGGGAAAGGTCGGGCTCATCGGATATCACGTGCCCGGCTTCATCGACCTGCACGCCGATCCCCTCCAGCTCTCGGAAAGTTTCGGGATACAGCTCTACCACCAGAGCGTGCAGGAGTTCCTCGGCTCCCTCGACGATATCTCCGACGAGGATGTGGATGCCGAGACCACGCGTCTTGCCGGTTTCGGGCTGCCATACCGCGGCGACATAGACGAGAGCGTCCTGCCGATGCAGGCGCGATACTACCTCGGGTTCTCCCGACTGCTCGAGCGCGAGGGGCTCGACGGGCTCGCGTTCCGCTGCTGGCCCGACCTGCCGACCATCACCGGCCACTGGCCCTACCTTGCGCTTGCCACCCTGGTGAGCGAAGGGAAGGCTCTGGCCATGGAGGGCGATGTCGACGGCGCCATATGCTCGATCATCGCCGAGGGCATGGGCCTCGGCCCCGTCTACCTCAGCGACTGGCTCGAACATGACGAGAGCTCCATCGCCATCTGGCACACGGGCGCCGCGCCCTTCCAGCTGAGCGAGCCCCTCGGCACCGAACAGGGTCCGCATCTGACGGTGCAGTTCAATAACAAGAAGCCGACAGTCGTCGATTCGACGATCCGACCGGATCTGCCGGTGACCCTCTTCCGTCTCTGGCGCGCTGACGGGGAGTACCACATGACCGCCGTCGAAGGGGAGACCATCGAGCCAGACCGCCACCTGCTTGCCACCAACGGCCGGGCCCGTGTCCGGGGCGTGAATGTGCGCGAATGGTTCGACGACATGGTTCATGAGGGCATGCCACATCACCTGTGCATCGTGCGGGGGCATCATCAGGATGCGCTCTTGCGCGTAGCCCGGACGCTGGGGCTGCGCCGACACATGCCGTAAGCGGATATCGCTTCCGAGGCAGGGATGCCGAGGAGGTCTCCACGGTCACGGCGCCCCGCTGCGCGTCCCTCAGTAATCCCACCCCTCATGCGCGAGCGGCGAGGAGTTCAGCTCGTCCCGTCGCTGCCGCCAGCTCGGAAGATGCAGATCCATCAACTCCTTGAATCGCGCAGTGTGGTTCCGCTCGAGCAGGTGGACGAGCTCGTGAACAAGAACATACTCCAGGCACGCCGGGGACTTCTTCATGAGCTCGACGTTGAGCCAGATTCTTCGATCCTGGATGTTGCAGCTCCCCCAGCGGGTTCGCATCCGCTTGGTCCTGACCTCCGCGGCCTGGACACCGACTCGCGGCTCCCACAGATCGAGCAGCGCCGGAATTCGATCCTTGAGCTGCGATCGGTACCATTCGTAGAGGACGTCCTCTCGCTTCTCCCGACCGGCACCGGGACGAACGCGGAGCACCAGAATCCCGCCCGAAGCGGGGACGACCTGTGGGGGCGCGTCGAGCTCTTCCACGCGCAGGCGGTAGCGGCGCCCCTCGAAGTAGTGGCTCTCGCCGCTGACCATCTCGCGTTCGGACTGTCGTGCCTGTTCGGCGAAGCGTCGCTGCTGCTTCCTGATCCAGCGGATCCGCGTTACCACCGCCAGACGGACAGCTTCGTCTGAGAGATGCCGGGGAGCAGCAACGCGAACCCGGCCATTCGGAGGATACACACCAACGTGGAGGTTCTTGATCCTCTTCCTGACGATCTCAATGCTCATGCCGTTGATCGTCATGGTGGTGCTCTCAGTACTCATTCTGATGCTTCGCGACCTCGAGGAGTTCCTCCGCGAGCTCCATGTCGCCCACGACATCGGCGATCGCAAGGAGGATCTCTCGCTCTTTCATCCTGTTTCCCCGGAAATGCGCCTTCTTGGTCTCGCGTATTGCCCGATCCACACGCTCGGCGAGTTCCGCTCGATTCCATGCACCTGCTTCGGCGGCATCCTGCCCCGGATCGTCCGGGATATTGTCGTAGAGAGCCCGCTGGGCCGAGTTCCGGAGGCCGGGGGGATACGCATCCGAGTCCGACGCGCTGAGTTTCTTCGTGAGCGCGACGATCTTCTTCAGGTACTCCTTGTAGCTCAGCGCCTCGCGACGCCGCTCTGAGATGATCGCGTCGAGCAGCTCCGACATCTTCTCGTAGTAGCGCGGGTTCACCGCCATCTCATCGATGATGAGCTTTCGGACGTTGTTGTCGATTGTCTCGGCAACGGCTTCCTCGTTCTGCCGAACGCGCTCCGGGAGCGCCTCGATCGCGCCTTCACCTCGCTGCACAATGAGCTCGACGAGGGTCATGTCATCGAAGGCGGAGATGGTCTCACTATCCTCGGCGCGGACGTAGGTATCCAATAGATGTCGCATGGCAGGCTCAAAGACCTTCATGTCCACGTAGTCCCCACTGCGAAGCTTCACCTCGCTCCTGAGTTGCTCGTACCAGCGCACCTCCCGGAGGATCTCCTGCGACTCTGCAGTGGAGTATCCGGCGGCCTGCATCTCGTTTGCGATCTCCGCGTAGGCCCGTACGAGTGAGGCGACGAGCTTGTAGAGGGCGAGGCGCCGCGGCTCGTGCTCTTTCAGCGCCTGGGCATCTCCGCTTTGCAGGGCGCAAAAGTAGTGGAGGTAATCTTCTTGCCCATGCGGAGGGGGTACCGGCTCGCACAGAGCTCGAAGCGACTCGCGCACTTCCTCGAGGCGCTCACGTCCTTGAGAGAGTCGGTCCTTCAAGAGGCCGGCAACATCCTCGCGTTCGAAGTCCGAGAAGGCCTCTCCGGTGTAGTCCTGGATGGATTTCTCGAGGGCCTTGAAGAGGTCCTTGTAATCGACGACGTAGCCGTACTCCTTGTCCTCGCCGTCAAGGCGGTTCACGCGACAGATCGCCTGGAACAGTCCGTGGTCGCGCATTTGCTTGTCGATGTAGAGGTAGGTCGCCGGGGGGGCGTCGAAGCCGGTGAGAAGCTTATCCACGACGATCAGGAGCTTCATCTGCCCCGGGGTCTTCACGAAGCGGCGCTTCACCTCCTTCTCGAACTGCTCGACCTTGTTCATGGCCGTGTCTTCGGGCTCATCGAAGAACTTTGCGAGCATGCGCCGATAGATCTCGTACTGGCGCAGGCGCTCGGTCTCGCCTTCGCCGGATGACTCGCCCTTAATCTCCGCGGCGGCGGGGCGGTAGGAGGTGACGATGGCGCACTTGCCGGCCAGATGGGTGCGTTCGAACATCTCGTAGAAGCGGCATGCGGCGTAGATGCTTCCGGCTACGAGCAGGGCGTTTCCGCGCCCGCTCTGCAAGCGGTCCCGGGTCTCCATGTCCAGCAGGATGTCGGAGACTATCTTGTGAAGCCGATCCTGCGAACTCGTCACTTCCTGGATGGTGCCCCAGCGCTGCTTGATCTGTGCCTTTGCGATGTCCGAGAGACCGCGCGTCTTGGCCTCGAACCACTGGTCGACCTTCGCCGGGGAGGTGATGCTCTGGTCTATGTCGCGGGCCTCGTAGCGCAGGTCGAGCACCACGCCGTCTCGGACCGCCTCGTCGTAGCGGTAGGTGTGAATGTAGGGCCCGAAGGTCTCAATGCTCGTCTGCTTGTCCTTCTTGAGAAGCGGCGTCCCTGTGAAGCCGATGAACATGGCGTTCGGGAGGATGCTCTTCATGGCGTTGTGGAGCTTGCCGGACTGCGTGCGGTGGCACTCGTCAATGAAAACAAAGATCTCACCCTTCGGCGCAAAGCCCGTGCGCGAGCTCGAGGCGATCTGGTCCAGAAAGGACTGCAGGGCCGCATCGGATACGCCCTCACCTACGCCGAACTTGTGGATGAGCGCGCACATTAGCCATTCCACGCCGTCGTCGAGCACCTTCATGAGGTCGGTGCCGCTGCGCGTTCTGTAGATGTTCTCCTGCACGCCCAGGAACACCTGCTCGATCTGGTCGTCGAGCTCAGTGCGGTCGGTGAGAATGAGTACGCGCGAGTTCTGCACGTGCTCACGGATCCACTTCGCGAGCCAGACCATGGTCAGGCTCTTCCCACTCCCCTGGGTGTGCCAGATGATGCCGCCCTCACGGCGCCTCACCCGCTCCTGCGACGCCCGCACGCCGAAGTACTGGTTGTGCCGACAGGTCTTCTTGATCCCGGCGTCAAAGAGCATGAAGTCATGCACGATCTCCAGGAGCCGATCCGGACGACAGAGGTGCGCAATGTCACGGAGCAGGACATTCTCATCTGTGTCCGCCTCGTCCTCTTCGCGCCAGCTCAGGAAGTACTTTTCCCGTGTCTCGATCACGCCGTAGCGCAAACCCTCGGTCTCGTTTCCGGCCATGACGAGCTGGACGGTGGAAAAAAACTGAGGTATGAACTCGGGTCGCTGATTGTCCAGATTCTGGCGAATGCCCTCGGTCACTGAGACAGAAGACCGCTTGAGCTCGAGCACCGCGAGGGCGATGCCGTTGACGTACAGGACAATGTCCGGCCGCTTGGTATAGTGGCCGCCAACGGTTACTTCCTCGGCGACGGTGAACTCGTTCTCTCGCGGGTGTTCCCAGTCGATAAGTCTCACCGTCTCGGTGTGATCGCCGGCGCCGGGACGGACCCCGATTCCGTAGCGAAGCTGCCGGTAGACGTCCTCGTTTGCCTCGTACAGCGACCGGGCACTCCCCACCGCCCGAGCGCGGTCGAGCACATGGAGCGCTCGCTGGATGAGGTGATCCTTATAACCGCGCCTTCGGAGCCAGGCGCTCAAGCGATCATGATCCACGTTCTGGTTATCCGGTCGGTCGCTCCGATTCCCGATCGGCGTGTAGCCAAGATCGTTATGCAGGCAGGCTAGTACGCGATCCTGAGTCGCCCGCTCTCGTTCGCCGACGGTACTCATGGCTCTCCTCGGTCGAGCCGCGCGAGGGTGGAACGCCCGAGCGGCGTACTGCGGTAGGTCTGCTTACTGCTTGTGGGTTTGTCGGGCCGCGTCATCTCGATCAGGCGTTCCTCGAGAAGGGGATCGAGCACCTGGTGCCTGAACTTGGTGCGGTCCGCGCGGTCAACTGCGGCCATAAGATCGACTAACTTGCTCTCTTCCAATGCTTTACGCAGCACGGTGACTTGGTGCCGACTTAGTGCCAACCTGGTGCCCGTGTGGAAGGTGACCTGCACGCCGGAGGCGTCTGCCTCCAGGTGCGGCTCCGGCACGCCGTACTCGCGGCACGCCCGGAGCATCTTTTCTATGCCGCGCCCCCAGGCTTCAATGTAGCCGGCACGGAAGAAGGCGTCGGCGAGCAGAGGGTTTGCCGGGTGCGAGGGGTGCTGGGAGAGCAGCCGGTCCACGGTCCAGTCGTCCGGGAGGCGCCCGGGGTTCCAGAAGATCACCTGATCGTCGTAGACGCTCAGCTGCACGGGGGCTCCGCTCGCGTAGTCTTTGTGGACGAGGGCGTTCAGAAGCGCCTCCCGCAGTGCCTCGAGGGGCAGAGGGTAGCGCTCTACGCGTTGAAGCCCATCGTAGCTTACGTCGGCCCGCAGATACTTGGTGGAGACCAGGTCGACGGTCTGCTCGATCTGTTCAAAGAGATGGCCGTGGACTTCATCGTGGTACCGCAAGTCGTCGGCGGTCAGGAAGTAGCCGATCTTGACGAAGGCGCCCGGGACAAAGCGCTCGGGATCGGGATGGAAGAGGAGCGCCGCGGCGCGCTTGAGCCGGTCGGCTTCGCGGAGCCTGAGTCCGTCGAGGATCTCGGCCGGATCATCGTCCTCTTCCTCTACCTGAGCCCGCCCGCTTGCAGCGGCGCGCTCCCGAAAGATACGAAAGGCACCGGGGTCGCAGGCGTCCACGGTGAGCCCGGGCTGCGGCACGTCGTCCCAGTGCCGTCCCTGCTTTCGAAGGATAAACTGGTCCAGGGCGGCTCCCGTAAGCTGTTGATTGGTGCTCCCGCTTCTGAAGTAGTAGGCGCCGCGGTAATTCACCGGGTAAGGATACGGTTCTACGGTAATCCGGATGAAGGACAGTCCGCCTTCAGGAACGAGATCTACATCTACCACGATGCCGAGACCGCTCAGGACCTTGTTCGGTATCTCTTCCAGAAGTCGCGGGGCATCTTCCAGCCCGACCACGGTTCCTCGGTCGTCCTTCCCGATCTCCAGAACGCCGCCGTTGGCGTTGGCAAAGCCGCAGACCCATTTGAGGTACTCATTGCGCCAGCTCTGCTTGTACTCGACGTTCTGGTTCTCTCTCACCCGGCCGCAACCTCCCTGTCAGCCGTTTCCACGAGCCGGATCCTCCCGGTCAGAAGCTCCTGCATCATCCCCTGCTTGAGCAGCCGCGTCTTCTCGCGCCGCCGCTCGAGCGCGGCGATCTCCGCGTCCATGTCCGAGAGGACCGTGGCAATGGCGCGTTGTTCGGGGAGGGGTGGGAGGTCGAACGCCAGACGCGCAAGATTCCGAGCACCGATATGGACGACGGCATCGCCTTGGGCCATTCGTGCCTTCTGAACCTGAATCGGCTGATGGTTGAGTAGATAGCCCAGATAGCACGAATCAGCATCCCTCGGAGTGAGGATGACGGTGTCGCCGCCTGCGTACGCCGTTTCATTGCCAAGATACGCCACACACGCACCAATCTCCTCCGCAGTCTCGCCGGAGGCCGCAAAGAGCAAGTCTCCCTTGGATATAGGCCGGGAGAGGCGAGCAGCTTCGGCAGTCACGTGCGAAACAGTGTCTACAGTCCAGTTGCGGTAGAGTGTGTACAACTCACCATATCGAATGCAGGGCAGCCCCTCGGCCACGACGTCCCTTCGAGCGATGCCTTGTCCTTTGGAAAACTCGCCAATAC
>JAAAOH010000157.1 GCA_009908925.1 Spirochaetota bacterium
GCAGCTCCTGTCCGGGCGCGGAGGGCGAATCGATCCGCTCACGATCGGCCTCGGATGCCGTCGTTCCGGGCGCCGGCAGCGTTTCCCAGACCCGTTCCAGGGGAACCGGCCCGGCGCACCGGATTGCCGGCTCCCCGGTCGTGCCGTCGTGCGCCATCCTGAGGGCCTCGCGCGCCGCGTCTCGCAGATCGCGGGATACGTCACCATGCGGCGCAGCCATGAGCACACCGACGCCGCCGGAGTCCGTAACCCCGGTCCAGCACGGGAGTTTGTAACGCAGAGCGGCCGCAAGACCAGGCGCGCGTGAAGCGTCTGCGCAGGGAACGAATGCGAGCGCCACGGCAGGGAGAAAATCGGGTCGGACATTGCGAAGAGCCGTCAGCCACAACTCCCACTCATCCGCCTGAGGCCGCCACACTCCGGAGAACAATCGCGGGATGAGCTGCCGTTCGAGCAACCCCTCCACCGACTGGCGAAGAGCTTTCCCCGCCAGATCAGCCTCGTGACGCCGGTCAATACGGTCGAGCTCCTCAGACGCATCGTTGAGGACCTTAAGCAATCTCGTTTTCGTGACCGGCTTTACGATATAGGCGAACACGCCGAAGTCGAGCGCCTCTTTTGCAATCGAGAACTGCTCATAGGCCGAGATGGTGATGCAGAGCACACCGGGATGGCGCGTGCGCACGTCGTTGAGTATCTCGAGCCCGGAAATTCCGGGCAGGTGGATGTCGACCAGCAGAATATCCGGCGGATCGCGATCGATCTCTTCAATCGCCGTTATGCCGCTGGTACAGGTGCCACAGATCTCACCCGAAGGAAACGAGCTCTCGACGATGAAACGAACACCTTCGAGGACCGGCAGTTCATCATCAATTACGTAGATCCGCCGTTTCACTGGTACATCCCCTCCCCCGCCGGTACACCGTCGGCTTCGGGTACCCAGAGGCGTATCCTCACGCCTGCCCCCTCCCGACTGTCGATTGCAAAGCAGTCGTCGGTGCCGCAGAACAGGCGCAACCGGTATATGACGTTTCGCAACCCTATTCTGGAGCCGACGTCGCTACTTTCGTTGTCGGGTTGTGGCAGCTCAGGCTCCCACGTAGAGGCTTCGTGAGAGATCTTCTCAACGAGCTCGGGGGTCATCCCGACGCCGTCGTCCTCGAGCTCGATGAGCACCCGCTTCCCGTCGTATCTCGAACTGAGAGAGATATTCCCCTCGCCGTTCTGAAATCCGTGCAGTACGGAGTTCTCAACCAGAGGCTGGAGGACCAGCCGGGGGAGCGGTGTGGAGACCGTGTCGGCGGCAAGCTCGTTTCTAAGCTCCACGCGGGTACCGAATCGGATTTGCATGATGTAGAGGAAGCTGCAGAGAGTCTCGTACTCACGCCCGAGCGTCGATACCTCGGACAGGGGACGGAGGCTTTCTCGGAACAGGCTTGCCAGCGAATCAAGATATTCGCTGGTTCGCTCGGCCTCTTCGATGGTTGCCAGCTGAACCCCGGTGTTGAGCGCGTTGAAGAGAAAATGAGGCCGGATCTGATTCTGCAACGAGGCCATCTCGGCCTGTTTGACCCGGTTCTTCATCTTGAGATTTTCAACCCGCTCCTCCATCAAGCCCTTCTCCATCTCCGCGGTGCGCTGCATCTCCTTGATGTTGAGTTGAATCGACTCTTTCATCCGGTTGAAGGCATCGGCCATGTGACGGACTTCCGTACTCCCGCGCACCGGGATATCGGGTTCGGAGAAGTCACCGTCGGCGACACGAAGCGCCGATCCGGACAGCCTGCTGATCGGTTCCGCGATCTTGCCGGCGAACATTCCGGCCAGCACGGCAGTCAGGATGATGAGACTGGTGAGAAACAGGAAGCTGAATGCCTGCACGGAGGAGAACTGACGTGAAAAGCTCTCCTGGACCTGCATCACCCGGGTCAGCTCTTCCTGCGAGAGCTTGATGAGCTCGGCGCGAAGCAACCCGGAAATTGCTCGAACCTCCGAGTACAGCCGGGTATACTCCCCCGGCGAGCGTCCCCGTTTTTCCTGCACCGCACGGTCCGCCGTTTCCTGAAGGCTTCTGATGAGGAAGTGAACCGACCGTTCGAGATGTCGCTCCTGATCGGCGAGCTGTTGGTTATCCAGACTCGGCGAGAACAGAGGGACCGAGTTCTCGAGCTCGTCCGCGACTTCGAGGTACCCGCGCAGGCTATCGGTGGATCGGGTCTCGAGATACCGTCTCAGTTGCTCCTCGAGGCCCTGCACGAGCTCATCCACAATCTGGTACTGCTGGTTCCGCTCGTACATCAGCAGGCTTCGATTCAGCAACACTTGAATGAGGGTGATCGGTACGAGAACGCCGAGTGCAAGAGGAATCGATAGTGCCGCGAGGTAGATGAGTATTCTACGCCGGAGACTGGCCACCGCAATTTCCTCGTGAGCGCGTTCGTCTTACTCCCGCCACAACGTACCCCGTGCCGGTTCGATCGCCGAGTAGGCCAAATCGAGATACTCCGTAGAACACTCACCACGCACCGTCTCGATGAGGCACCGCACGCCCTGGATGCCGACCTGCTCGGGGTGTCTGCTGATCGTACCGTTCAGCAGGCCCCGCGCGAGTGCTTCCTCTACCCCGGCGCCGAAATCAATCCCGACCACACCGACGCTTCCGAGACGGTATTGATCAATGAGTGCCTGCACCACGCCACCGAGGGTCTGAGGTGAGGCAACGATGATTCCACGCAGGTAGGGATACTCTCGCAGAAGCTGTACGGTTGCCTGCTCCCCGGGAAAGTATCCCTGGTCTATTGCTCTCTCCGGGAGGAGTTTCACTCCGCTATGGCTCGACAGCATACTGCGAACCACGGCGGCTGTCCGTGTGCCGCCCCATGTCGGCCTGCCGTCGCTGTCGGCGCTGACGAGTAGCGCCCACGTTTGTGATTCGTGCTCTGCCTTGATTCCGATCATGCGAACGAGCTCGCGAGCTATGCCCTCCTCGTCAAAGCCGAGGTGCGCACGACGCTCGGACAACGGGTTATCGTTAATGAGCGTCACAACCGGGATGCCGTCGAGCTCGAGCCGGTTGATCTCATCCGTGAAGCTGTTCTGCTCCGGCAGATAAACCAGAACCCCGTCCGTCTGCATCCATCGTGCCTGACGCAACAGCAGGCCCGCGTCGGGATCCGAATCGTAGTACAGGAACTCGAGCGCAACCTGCTGTGCCAGTGCCTCCGATTGCCCACCGCTTGCAAGTGAACGAAAGAACGAGTCACTGTTGTCCGGAAGAATCACCGTGAGATGGGTTTCCGCAACGGGCACGCCCGTCTCGCCGGCGATGAGTTCGTGAACCGTTCGACCAAAGGCCAGTACAAGGAGAAACCCCGTGCAGGCTACAAAGACCAGGGAGCATGCTACTGCCACCTTTTGCCGGGTTCGCATGACCGCCAGTGTAGAGGGGGTTTCTTCGTTTGTCACATGGTTTTTGTCACATGGTTTCTGTCACCGCGAGCGGACCTCCACGGTGCTGTGGACGATCCCGGAGTCGGCAGGCAGCAGCGACCTGTAGTAGCTCGGTGGTTTGGGGTCCTGAGAGACCACCGTCATATTGAGGTTGTAGATGTTCGGCCCGATCGACCACAGATGGAGGTCGGTCACCGTCGCAGAGTCCGCCCCTTCGATGGACTCGCGCACCCGACGCCGGGCTCCCTCGCCCGCCTGCCTGTCGAGCAACACGCCGGAGGTATCCCTGAGCAGGCCGATCGACCACCTGGCGACCAGGAGCGAGCCGACGATCCCCATCACGGGATCCAGCCACACTGCATCGAAGTATCGCCCCGCGAGCAGGGCGAAGATTGCGGTGAAGGAGGTCAGCGCATCGGCGAGAACGTGGAAGTACGCCGCGCGGAGGTTGTGGTCGTGGTCGCGGCCCTCGGCATGGCCGTCGTGCTCGTGCTCGTGCTCGTGCTCGCGGTCGTGGTCGTGATCGTGATCGTGATCATGGTTATGAACGCCGAGGATGAATACACTCGCCCCGTTCACCGCCAATCCGACGCAGGCC
>JAAAOH010000032.1 GCA_009908925.1 Spirochaetota bacterium
CTCTGTTCCCCGATGAGCCGGAGCACATCTACACCCGCTCCGGACTCCCGCAGTTGCTCCGCGAGCATATCGTGCTCGTGGCTGTTTCGAGCGTCGCCGCGGCACTCGTCGGCATCTCTCTCGGCGTCTTCGTGACGCGCCCGCCCGGCCGGGATTTTCTCTCGGTGGTGCAGGACCTGAGCTCCCTCGCGCAGACCTTCCCCCCGGTCGCGGTACTCGCCCTCGCGGTCCCGGCCTTCGGATTCGGGTTCACGCCTACGGTGGTGGCGCTGTTCATTTACAGTATTCTGCCGGTGCTCAACAACACCATCTCGGGGATGGAGGGTATACCGCGCGAGCTCACCGACGCATCCCGCGGCATCGGGATGACCAGGTTGCAGATCCTCTTTCTCTCAGAGCTGCCGCTTGCCGCGCGGGTTATCGCCGCGGGGGTTCGAACCTCGGTCATCATAAACATCGGTACGGCCACCGTCGGAGCCGTTGTCGGCGCGGGCGGCCTCGGCGTGATCATCATAGGCGGACTCGTGCGGGACAACGTCGCCTTCGTGTTCTCCGGCGCGATGACCGCCGCGTTGTTTGCCCTCATCGTCGACTGGGTTTTCTCGCGGGCACAGTCGCTGTTCTTCGCGCCGCGGGCACGGCAGGAGGGACCTTGAGAAACAACGCCGGCCCATCGATACAGCGTTTGCGGTCACCTTCTCATGGCGGCGGAACGCGTGGTAGTGTAAGAATCTATGGATGATGTGCAACGCGCCTACGACCTCGCAGTGGCCTCTCGCGACCATGCGTACGCACCGTACTCAGAGTTCCGGGTGGGCGCGGCGATCAAGGTTGCAGACAGCGATCTGATCTTCGCCGGCTGCAACGTCGAGAACGCGAGCTACGGGGCAGGTGTCTGCGCCGAGCGGGTGGCGGTCTTCAATATGCTCGCCGCGGCGGATTCTCCGCGTCCGGAATTCCTCGTTGTCGTGACCGATGCGGATCCCGCATCCGTGCCCTGCGCCCTGTGCCTGCAGGTGCTCGCGGAGTTCTGCCCGCCGGAGTTTCCGATTCACCTTGCCAACCTCGAGGGGATACAGCGGACGGTTCGCTTTCGCGATCTTCTGCCTGAGCCCTTCCAGCTCGAGTCTCATGAGCACTGATCTGCGTCCCGGCAACAGCGGGCCGCGGCGGCCCCCGAGCTTCCCGCCCTCTGAGAGACCGCGTAGGCTCTCGGTCAGGGGCGTCGGACGCGCCCTGCTTCGGATCCCCCGTTACATCGTACTCGTCCCGGTGTACGCCTACCGCTGGCTCATCTCACCGATGCTACCGGATACCTGCATCTACACTCCGAGCTGCTCGCACTACACCGTAGAGGCGATTCTGAAGCACGGTGCTCTGAAAGGGTTCGCTCTCGGCAGTGCGCGGGTGGTGCGCTGCACCGGCGGTTTCTTCAACGGCGGACATGACCCGGTACCCGAGCGTTTCAGCTTCGCAGAGATTGCCGCCGGCTACCGGCGTCATAGGCGCCACCGTCACGCGCAGGCGCACACAGAGTCGGAATCCGCCCCGGATTCCGGGGAGGGCGCGGGCCCGGCGCAGGCCCCGGTCCCCGGGGAAGGCGCGGGCCGGTGACGCCGAGCGAGCGCGCGGCTGCCGTGTTCGAGCGGCTCGACCCGGTCTACCCGGACAAGAGACCACTTCTCGAGTACTCATCGCCCTTCGAGCTTCTTATCGCAGTGATCCTCTCCGCTCAGACGACCGATGCGCAGGTGAATCGGGTCACCCCTGAGCTCTTCCGCCGCTTTCCCACACCGCAGGCGCTCGCCGCAGCGGAGCCCGCCGAAGTCGAGACACTCATCTTCTCCACAGGGTTCTATCGGGCAAAGGCCCGGAACATCAGGGCCGCCGCACGGGCACTTACCGAGCAGTACGCCGGGGAGCTCCCGTGTACCATGGCGGAGCTTACCGGAATGCCCGGCGTCGGGCGAAAGACGGCCAACGTTCTTCTCGGCGTGCTCTGCGACCGGCCGTCGATCGTGGTGGACACGCATTTCGGCCGGGTCGTCCGAAGAATCGGCTTTACCACGGCGAGGCAGCCGGACCGCGTTGAGCGTGAGCTCGCAGCCATCGTTCCGGCCGAGATCAGAACCGAGCTCTCCATGGCGCTCAATTTCCACGGCCGCTACGTGTGCACCGCGCGCAACCCCGCCTGTTTCCGCTGTCCGATCGCCGACCTCTGCCTGTTCGAGGAGAAGACCTCCGCCCCGCAGACCGAGGATATTCCTTGATACGAAACTGAGTTGCCACTATAGTTGAGTATCCATGAACGGAGTAGGTATCGATGAGCCTGTTGTCCGGTAAGGTCCGCGAGCGGATGGAGGAGCTGAGCATCAAGTTCGCCAGGCAGCTTCCGGACAAGGTGCGGGAGCTGCGCGCCGCCGTCTCGCGCGTTCAGGCGAACGGGGAACGCGATGACAATCTCGAAGCCGTACGTGGGCTCGCGCACAAGCTCGCCGGCTCGGGGTCGACCTTCGGGTTCAAGGACGTGTCGGCGGTCGCGCGGAGGATCGAGCATCATGCCGGGGCGCTCCTCGACGGGAACGACCCGGAGGACGATCTCGGGACCCTGATGAGCGAGCTCGAGACGGCGGCCCGAAAGCCGCAGGCATCGACCAAGATCTCGCTGCTCGAGTCAGCGACGATGGAAGAGGTGGAGCCTTCCGAGGACGGTTACAGGGAGCGGCTCGTGCTGCTGTGGCTTGTCGACGAGGCAACCAGGAACGACCTGTATCATCAGCTCGGGTTTTTCGGCTTCCCGGTGGAGTGCATCGACGGGCCGAAGACGATAGAGGACAGGGTCGGAGGTGATCAGCAGGTCATCGTCATTATAGACGTGAACGTGATTCGCGATGATGACGAGTGCCGGCGCATGCTGCCCCAGCTCAAGGATTCCTACAGCGATCGTCTGAGCATCATCTTCGTCTCCGAAGCGGATACCTACGACGTGCGGCTCTCGGCGGTGCGATTCGGCGGCGATGCCTTCTTTGCCTCGCCCCTCGATATCTCCCAGCTCATCGACGCGACCGAGTCCCTTGCCTCGCGAAACGAGGCGCGTCCCTATCACGTGCTCGTCGTCGATGATGACCCCGATCAGGTCTCCTACCTTGCACTGACCCTGCAGAAGGCGGGTATGCTCACGGCCGTTGCCACCGACCCCCGGAACGTGTTCGAAATCCTCGTGGAGGAGAAGCCGGAGCTCATTCTGATGGACATGTACATGCCCGGGGCAACCGGTGTGGAGCTTGCAAAGCTCATCCGGCAGCAGGAGGCCTACGTCGGCATACCGATCATTTTCCTCTCGGTGGAAACCGATCCGCTGAAGCAGTTCCGCGCCATCAGTCAGGGCGGGGACGACTTCATCTCCAAGCCCGTGGATCCCATCGCGCTTGTGAACGCAGTGCGTATCCGAGCCGAGCGCACGCGCAGCATGCGGTTTTTCATGGAACGGGATTCACTCACCGGATTGCTCAACCACTCGAACCTCCGGGAGAAGCTCGGCCAGGAGCTGCAGCGGGCAGAGCGGATGGGCCACAGCCTCTGCTTTGCCATGATCGACCTCGACAATTTCAAGTCCGTGAACGACACCTACGGCCATCTTACCGGAGATCGGGTGCTGAAGAGCCTCGCGCGCCTGCTGCAGGAACGCCTGCGGCGCACCGACATCATCGGGAGGTACGGCGGCGAGGAGTTCGGGGTCATTCTCTTCGATACCACCGCCCGTGATGCCGCGCGCATCATGGGCGAGATCAGGGAAACCTTCAGTCAGGTTCGCCAGCAGGCAGGTGAGCGGGACTTCTACGTGACCCTGAGCTGCGGAATCGCCGGATTTCCCGCCTACGGGACCATGAACGAGCTTACCGAGGCCGCCGACTCTTCGCTCTACGAAGCAAAAGAGGCCGGCCGCGATCTCGTCGTGACCGCCCGGGAGTAGAAGTGAGGTATATAGCAGCGTGTGGGTACAATCAGCAGAAGAGAATCGGGCGTAAGGA
>JAAAOH010000302.1 GCA_009908925.1 Spirochaetota bacterium
CACCAGAGGTGCATTATCGTAGACCGACGGGAACAGAAGCAACGTGGCCGCCGCGTAGAGCTCCTTGAGGCGCTCGCGCTCGAGGATGAGGCCGAGAAAGACGGTTTCCTCCTCGATCCCCACCGTCCGGCAGAGCTTTTTCATCGCGCGCTCGGCGTAGCCCGTCCCGGCAAACACCATGCGAAAGGATGCGCCCCGTGACTTGATGAACCCGAGGGTCCTGATTATCAGCTCGACGTTCTTCTCCCAGCGATGCTGCCCGACGAAGAGGTAGATCGGTACGTCGCCGGATTCTACCCCCGCCGCTTCCCTGCCGCGCGCGGCCAGTCGCTCATATTCGGCGTCCGTCGGCGCCTCGAGGTCGGTGCCGTTTGGGACCACCTCGATATTCCCGTGATAGCCGTAATCCTCGAGGGTACGGGCGGTGGCTCGGTTGGGAGCCCACACCTGGGTCGCCTTTTCGTAGAACTCCACCACGTAGCGCACGCCGACGTCCGCGAGCGTCGGCGATCCGGTGACCGTGATGAAATCATCCCGATATTTCGAATGAAAGGTAGCCACGAGAGGAATTTCCCGCTTTCGCGAGACACCCCGTGCGAGGCGCCCGGAAACGAAGGGACAATGGGCGTGGACGAGGTCGAACTCCGTGCCCCTGAAATCGTGCATGAAGGACGGATCGATCCACGGCAGCCCCGCCCGGAACGGCTTCATCTGCGGGATGGGAACGGCGTGAAACCGCAGGACTTCGAAGGATGAATCATCCTCGTACCCGGGAGACTCCGGCGTTACCACCGTCGCGCGGCCGTGGTTCTGCTCGATCCAGTAGGCGTAATTCTCCATGCACACACCCACGCCGTCCATGATCGGTTTGAAGCTGTCGTTGAATTGTCCGATGTGAAGCCCCACAGCCCGTCCTTTCGCTCGACGCTACCACCATATCACGTCGCGGCCGCGATGTGATAGCATGACGCGTCGTGATGATATGCGGTATAGATGAAGCGGGCCGCGGCCCGCTGGCCGGGCCGGTGGTAGCCGCGGCGGTTACATTGCCCGAAGATTTTCCCGTCGAGCGCCTCTCGGACTCAAAACAGATCCGGGAGGCCGAGCGCACCGAGTTGGCGGCCCTCATACGGGCCGAAGCGACACGCTGGGGCATCTCATGCGCCTGGCACGATGAGATCGACTCCCTCAACATTCACCACGCCACGCTGCTTGCGATGAAGCGGGCCTTCGCGGCTATGCTCGGCGTGGTTGCACCCGGTACCGAGATAACGGCGGACATCGGGACGGACATCGACCGCGAGGGCCTCACCGAGTCCGGCGGTGTTCTCGATGCCGGGGCTTTTACCGTCCCCGGCGGTCGCGTCCTCGTGGACGGCCGCTTCACGCCCGAGCTTGCCTGGCCGGCGGAGGCCGTGGTCGGCGGCGACCGCAGTGTCGCCCAGATACAGGCAGCCTCTATCCTGGCCAAGACCTCTCGCGACCGCTGGATGATCTCCCTCGCCGAGCGGCTTCCGGGCTATGGATTCGAGCGCCACAAAGGCTACCCTACCGCCGATCACCGCCGGGCGATCGACGTCCTCGGTCCGAGCCCGATTCATCGCCTGAGCTTCCGCCTGACTCCTTCCGCATCTGCTTGACCGCGCGGTTCAGCGCATCCATGAAATGGCCGAGGTCCTCTTCGAACACGACCACCTGGTGGCGCTCGAACTCCACTCCGGGGTGCTTCTTGCTTTCCACGATGTTCAGAAACAGATCGCCCGTGCGGTTCTCTTTGACGTTGAAAAAGTAGGTCCTGCGCTCATTCTGCGTGAACGCCCGCGTGGAGTAAACTTCACCCCGTGTGCCCATCTCTATGCTCTCCGATTGCTGTGCTGTGTTGATGTCGAGTCTAGAGCAGGAATGGCCCGTCGCGCAAGCGGGGGACGGGCTACACGGGAAACGTCACAGTGATACGTGTCCCGCTTCCGGCCCCAACCTCGATTTCGCCGCCGATCTGTTCGGCGAGCATCTCCACGAGGGTCATCCCGAGCGACTTCTGTACCTCCTGCGGCATGCCGTCTCCACTGTCGGCGACTTCCAGCGTGTAGGTGCGCCCACGCTGCAGCATTCGCACCCGTATCGCACCGCCATCCGTGCCCACGAAGGCATGCTGCAGGGAATTCGTCACGAGCTCGTTCACGATGAGTCCGCACGGCACGGCGCGCTCGATTTCGAGCGCTATCGGCTCGCATTCGACGCACAGTTCTATTCCGTCGCGTATGCTCGACGCCCCGATGTGTCCGACCAGCTCCTCGAGGTACCGGTCGAAGGGTATAAGAGAGAGATCGTCGGTCTCGTAGAGCTGCTCGTGAACCAGGGCCATCGAAATGACCCGCTCTGCGGTTCGCTCGAAGAGGGCCGCGTCGTCGCGGTCGCGCACACTTCCTGCCTGCAGATTGAGAAGGCTCGCGATGACCTGGAGGTTGTTCTTCACCCGGTGGTGGATCTCCCGCACAAGCACCGTCTTTTCCTCCAGGCTGCGGCGCAGGCTTTCCTGCTGCGTCCAGACCTCGCGCTGTTGCGCGTCGATTCTGTCCACGAATGCGTTGAACTGATCGACCAGGGTGATGAGCTCCCGCGGGGTCTCGCGCGAGAAACCCGAGGTTGGCAGGCGCCGATCGCTTCGTGCGGCTTCCGCGAGTCTCACGATGGGGTCGGACACCACGTAGGACATTCTGAGTACCCACAGCGTGAGCAGCAGTACGAACAGAAGCAGGAGAAGCGCGCCTGCGGCGAGAACGAGCAGCGCGGGGCGGCGGAGGGAATCGAGATAGACGGTCGTCGCGATCGCCCAGTCGAAATCAGTCAGATAGCGGGTGAACATCAGCTTCTCACGCCTGCTGCCGCCGGGTCGCACCGGCCAGGAATATTGCAGCGGTTCCTCCCTCCCGGAAAACATCGCCTCCATGAGCCGCTCAGTTTCGGCCTCATCGAAAAACGTACGCATAGGCTCGCCGGCATACTCCGGATGCACCACGAACCTGCCGGCGGCATCCACGACCACTGAGTAGGAGTCGATGCCCAGAGACTGCGACTCGATCATGTCCGCCAGACGTCCTCGGTCGACGAGCTGCACGAACTCCGAGCGGTATGAGGAGGCCGAGACAATCCATCCCAGCGGTTCGTATTCCTCCATGTAGAGAGCCTTCGGCTGAGGGGAGGGCTCGAAGCTGTTCTGCCACGAGTATTCGATGTAGCCGGTTCTCTGCTCGAGCTGCGTCTTCACCGGCTCGACGTCGGGGATTACCCGGCCCTCCGTATCCGCGTCGGGGTGTATTACGACGCGCCCCTCTCCGTCGATCACGTAGATATAGCCGCTGTCGGCGACGTTCATCTCGAGCAGGCGCCGGGAGATCGGGTTTTCAGCCGATGGAGCGCCGTCTTGCGATGTCGAGCCCCGGGACGAGTCTATCGTCTCGATTGCGGTTTCCACCTTGGCGCGCAGGTACGATTCTATGGACGTCCGCAGCGTCGTGTCGACCGCGTCGTGGAGCATGACCGTCATCGTCTCCACAGAAGCCAGTGAGTTGTTCCACATCCGCACACCGAGAGACCCGACCGCGAGCGCCAGGAGAAGAACAAGCGGCACTGTCACGAATAGTATGAGGTTCAGCAGCTTTCGCCGTACCGACGTCCGCGGCTTCCGGCGGGCCCTGCCCGGGCGCATCATGGAATGGTTGTAGCACGGTGGCGCGTACCCAAACAAGCGGCGCTGCCGTGCCTCCGGGAAGTAAGGGCAGGTGATGTGAACCCGAGCTTGACAGGCCCCTGCGGCAACTGATATCTACTACATGTCGGCACAGCCTGCGACTGTCGTATAATGGTATTACCCCAGCCTTCCAAGCTGGTGATGCGGGTTCGATTCCCGTCGGTCGCTTTTCCTGTCGCCGTATCCACCCGTTTCCCCGCATTTTATCCGACATCAACAAAGACA
>JAAAOH010000053.1 GCA_009908925.1 Spirochaetota bacterium
CTCCAGGTCCTCTTTCGGAACATGGCCTTTCTCGTAGAGCTCCATCAGACAGGCGATGGTAACGCCGGCGGAGATGGTGTCGAGACCGAGGTCGTTACAGGTGAAGTTCGCATCGCAGATGGCGTTGAGGTCGTCGATGCCGCACATCGGGCCGAATGCCCAGCCGGTCTCGTACTCGGGACCTTCGCCGCGGCGACCGTTGGGAAGCTCCACATCACGGGCGCACTGGATGGGGCACATGTAGCAACCGGTGTTGCGCTTGAGGTAGCCCTTCTCGATCAGTGCCTCACCGGACATCTTCTCGGTGCCTTCGAACATCACGTCCTGGGCGTTGCGGGTGGGGTACATGCCGTTCTGGTTGATGATATTGTCGAGGACCTTCGTGCCGAGGGAGGGGAGTCCCTGCCCGGTGATTGCGCCCTCTTTGAGCATCGCCAGGTTGGTCTTGACCGCCTTCTTGAAGGCCGCGTCATCAGAGATCGGTGAGTTGGCGTTGCCCCAGGCGACGACCGCCTTGAGGTTCTTGCTTCCCATCACCGCGCCGACGCCGCTTCGACCGGCTGCCCGGTGCTTCTCGTTCATGATCGAGGCGAACAGGCTCTGCCGTTCGCCGGCGACACCGATACAGGAGACCGATGCGCGCTTCTGACCCGACTCGCCGAGCAGGGTGTCGGTGGTCGCCTCTACGCGCTTGCCCCACACGTGGGTGGCGTCTTTGAGCTCCACACCGTCGGGGGAGACCGAGAGGTAGACGGGTTTCTCCGATTTGCCCTCGAAGATAATGATGTCGTAGCCGGCCTTCTTCAGGTACGCGCCGAAGACGCCGCCTGAGTTGCTCGAGGCGATCGTACCCGTGAGCGGGCTCTTGGTGACGACCATGAAGCGGCCGCCGGTCGGCGCCGTCGTGTTCGAGAGCGGACCCGTGGCGTAGATCAGCTTGTTTTCAGGCGAGAGTGCATCGATCTTGGGATCGATCTCATTGATCAGGATGCGCGATCCGAGGCCGCGACCGCCAAGGTACAGCTTGGCGAGGTCCATCGGGGTGTCCTCGGTCGTGATGATGCGGGACGTCAGATTGACGCGGAGCATTTTGCCCATGTAGGACATAAGGCATACCTCCATCAGGTAGGGTAAAAGAGTATCCTTCCCCTTTCCAAATGGTGGGAGGCGGGCGGGTTTCCCCGCTCACCCTGTCGGCCTTTTTCCCTAGCGCGCCGATTCAACGAAGCGGCGGCCGTAGGCGGTCCGGCTCGGGAAAGCATGAGTATTTTCGCATGGTTTATGTGAGCTGTCAAACAATGAATCAACGGCTGCGCGCCACCGGCGACGAACCGAAAAGGAGCTTGACGTCTTGGCGCGAACTTACATACTTAGCCCCATCAGGCCTGCGCTCAGGTGGATGAGCGCGGCCCTTTTGCATCCACGGAGGAACACATGAAACGGGTAACTGTACGTGTCGCGCTTGGGATTGCACTGGTCGTGTTGGCAACGGGTTGCGCGTCGGTCGACGGAATCGTCTCCGACGCGTTTGGTGCCGCCGTCACCGGCACCACCGAACGGGCGCTCGAGCGGAGTATGAGCCAGTGGACCGATCAGATGGCGTTCCAGATGACCTACATGCAGGTTTTCTTTCTCGGCGGCTACGGAGCGGGGTTCGACGACTTCGAGGAAGGTCAGGGCACTGCCTGGGAGATAACCTCTACCGACGGTGAAGAGGATTCGAGCTTCATCGGAGAGCGGGCACTCCTGCGTCGCAATGGGGACGGTACCTCCTGGTGGTATCTTCGCTTCGATTCCGAGGAGGAGGACGAGGAGTTCGAGTACGAAGTGCTCATAGACGAGGAGTACGACGCACTCGAGATCTATCTGAAAGACCCTGAGACCGGCGAAATCCGCCACCGGGTATTCGAGCAGGACCCGGAAGCCGCAGACGAGGCCGCTGCGGACGACCCCGAGGCCACCGCTGCCGACGAAGAGTGGGAGGAGCCCACCTACGACGACGAGGAGGTCGTCTTCGACGAGGACATGAGCGAGTACCGCCGAGAGCGCGTCACCGTTACCGTCGAGGCGGGGACCTACGAGACCGATCTGCTCGTGTACGAGTACACCGACGAGGAAACCGGCGACTCCCTGGAGTATCGGTGGTGGACCACCGACGAGGTGCCCGGCGACGTGGTTCTCTACGAGTGGGAAGACATGACTGAAGCCGAAAGCGGCATGCTCCGCGGCGAGCTGATCTGGGTCCGAAGCGGCTACACGACGAAGTTCGGCGCGTTCTGAGCGGGTGCCGCCTCGATACCGGGGTGCCACGACCGCGCCGTGGGGGCGCCACGGGGTGACCCGGCGGCGCCACCCGGCGGAGCCCCCCGGCCCCGGCCCCCGCGCTGCGCGACTACTTCTGCTTGCGGGCCCACTCGAGGAACCGCAGCATCTGGGGCTCGGCAAGCAGGGCCTCGCGGGAGTTGAGCCGGTGCCCGAGCTCGTCCTCGGAGTAGAAGCGGTGAATCTGGCGGTGGCACAGGCGGCACAACCATAGGCCGCGCCCTTTGAGCTCGGCGCGGTCGTAATCCCTCCGGAATCGCCGCTTGCGGTGGTTCTTGCGCGGAATGAGATGATGAAAGGTCAGCGGCTTCTCACGGCCGCAGAGCTCGCAGCGGTCTGCGGCCGCCGGCATGCGTCTCATGTGCGGTACTACTCGGTGTCTTCGGGGCTCAACAGAAACACCTCGGGCCGGTACTCGAAGTGGATCGGATCGAAAAAGAGCCACTTGCCGCCCCACACAAACCCGTTTCGCTCGAAGGCGTCGACGATCGGCTGGGGGATCATGAAGCGGTCCTCCTCGCCGAGCGCCCACCAGTCCTCCACGCCGGCTTCCGCTGCCCATCGCCAGTATCCGAAGTCGCCGCCGTAATAGCCGGGGATCAGGTCCACGGCGACGCCGTAGCTGTGGAAGCTGCGCGCCCGGGTTCCTGCAATGTTTCGCCAGTGGAATCCTTCGACCGCGTTGAGATCTCCGACAAACTCCTCGACCTCCGGATTCCGCGATGCCGCCTCTCGCACCTCGTTCTCCACGCGTCTCAGCGCCTCAACGGTGACCGGATGCACCCGGGTGCGCCGGCCGAGAAACGTCACATCCACCATCGTGTTTTCCGCCTCTGCGCGGCTCGAAACACCGTAGAGGGCGTCCTGAAAACCCGGATGGCGAACCGGCGGGTCGGATCTCCGCTCGGCGAGGATATTGCGCAGACGATCGGCGAGCTCGGAGTCGACCTCGCGGATGCGCAGGGGGCCGCGGTAGTAGCGGTAGAAACGAAGCGGCGTAAACTCCTCCGCCCGGGGACGGAGGTCGGCGGTCAGCAGCCGGCCCTCTTCCCAGTAATACCAGCGCCCGTCGATGCGCACGGCCCATTCACCGTCGCGGTAGGAGCTGTCTTCGATACGACCGGAGTAGGCCCTGGTGATCGCCTTTATTTCCTCGGCTCCTGCCGCTGCGGCCCCCGGCGGCAGCGGATTCGCCCGGATGGGGGTGAGCTCCGGCTCGATCGATCCGTCTGCACCCTGCGGGGGCGGGGCGGGAGCCGATTCGCGTGCGTTCTCGTCGGTGCGGACACCGGCCGACGTCAGCGCGATGAGGGCAAAAAGGACGAGCAGTGCGGCGATGGAGCGTGGCCTCATCATTGCACTCAAAGATATATCCGGGTGAGCGTATCGACTACCTCGCCGGGTGAGCACCGCTGGAAATTCATGCCCGGATTGGTCATCTTGTACCGATGAAGACGGCGCTGTATTTCATGTCGGCAATCCTCCTGGTGGCGCTTCCCGCGGGGGCCGCAAACCCCCACGAGGCCGGCGCGACCGGGCCGATGGGTGGAGTCGAAGATCTGCTCCCACGGACCGGGCCGAAGTACGGGCAAACGCGCTTCATGGTTGTCTCCGATCCCCACATCATCTCTCCCGCGCTCTGGTCCGAGGGCCC
>JAAAOH010000168.1 GCA_009908925.1 Spirochaetota bacterium
TTATACGATGTCAGCCGATGCTACTGCCCGGCAGCAGCCGGCACGAGCTCGGATGTGTCACCGGATAACAGCTCGTGATCAGTGGCGGCGAGGCGACCCGTAAACTCCACCTCCCAGGGCGCGCCGGTCGCGGCGGTCGAGGTGACAGAGACGCTATTCTCCGGCACCGATGACAGTTCCTGCAGGGCGGACTCGACCCCGGTTGCCGTCGCATCGTAGGGTATTCTTGGCGTCGTTTCACCTCCGAAGCCCAGAGTGAACTCGCCACCCCCTGCCGCCGGAGAGAATTCGATCGTTTGAACCTCGTTGTCTCCCGGCGCGTGCGATATCTCCTCGCTGACCACCGGGTTTCCCGTGAGGTTACTTCCGTCGACTCCCAGGAGGGGAACATCCGTTTCTTCCAGCCCGCCGCCCACGAACTCCACCTGCCAGGGCCCGCCCGCCGAGCCCGTGACCTCAACCCGATCGCCGGCTATATCGAAGAGGGCTTCGAGCGCAATGTCGATGTAGGCGGGGGTCGCATCAATACCGATATTGAAAGTGGTGGCCTGCACACCGTTGTAGTCGAACTCGAGCGTGAACGTGCCCCCGTTCGCGTTCGTGGAGGAAATCAGCTGGACTTCATTCCGCCCGCCTCCACCGGGAGTGATCTCGGTCACCTGCGGCAGGGACAGAATGAGAGCAGTGCCGTCAACGGTGATCTCTCTCTGCTCCGCCGCGGCCAGCGCTCCGGTAAACTCTACGTCCCACGGCCCCCCGTCCGCTCCGGTCACGAACACGTTGGAGGCCCCGTCGACGGAGCGGAGCTGTTCCAGCGCGGCCTGCACCTCGCCCACAGTCGCGTCGACGTATAGGTCACCGGTTGCAGGAGCAAGGGTTCCGTTGTCGAAGCTCAGCCGGAAGGACCCTCCCGAGGCTCCCGGGGATGAGATGCGCTGCACCTCGTTCGTCCCGCTCCCCTTCGTCGTCTCGGTGGCGTTCAGGGTGACGGCAATCTCTCCGCTGCCGGAACTCGAGCTACCTCCGTCGTTGACGGGATTCGGACACCCGAGCAGAAGAACCGGCAACATCGACAGGAGAATCAGAGCGATTCCTCTTGGCCGCCGCTTTCGGAAAGCGATGTGCTCGGTCGTAAAGGCCTCCATGCTTTTTCACCCCCGCGAAAGACTGACCATTCCAGTACAGTTTAGCACGCGATTCGGGCACGTCAACGGCATGATGGGCGCCTTGGCACTGCCGCACCCCATTGCCGAAGGGAGACAGTTGTACCTACATTTAAAATATGGGAACGCTACAGCGTCACACATCACTATTGAGCTTCATGACGGTCTTTGCCTCTCTCGCTCTGGTCGCGGGACCTGCCACGGCCGGTGGTTCCGGGGAGACGCAGCCTGCGAACGGCGGCGAGTCGTCGCAGGAGGCGGAACCGGCGTTGCCGGGGCTGAATACGGGGCAGGGGGAGATCGAAACTGCCGCGGAAGCACTGGTATTGCAGCACTCACCTCAGGACTTCGTGGAGAGCATGATGTCCGGAGGCCCGCCACCGGACGGCATTCCCTCAATAGACGAGCCGGAGTTCGTTTCTCCGGGTGATGCGAACCTCTCGGCGGGCGATATCGTTATCGGTCTCGAGTACGAAGGGGTTGTGCGGGCCTATCCCCAGAGCATCCTGGTCCATCACGAGATCGTGAACCACGAGATCGGCGGCGAGAACCTTGCGGTAACTTACTGTCCCCTCACTGCCACCGCGCAGGCGTTCAAGAGCGGGACCACGACTATGGGTGTCTCGGGTCGGTTGGTGAACAGCAACCTGGTTATGTACGACCGTGACACCGGAAGCATCTGGCCGCAGATCGGCGCCACTGCGGTCGCCGGCCCCCGCAAAGGAGAGAGCCTCGAGGAGGTGAACGTCCACTGGACCACGTGGGAGAACTGGCTCGAGACGCACCCGGATACCGAGGTTCTCAGCACGGATACCGGGCATCTGCGCAACTACAATCGGGATCCCTACGGTTCCTACAACCCCGCCGGCGGTTACTACACGAGTGACCGAAGCATGTTCCCCGTTATGCACTCCGGAGACAGGTATCACGCCAAACGGATGGTCGTCGGTGGGCGCACCAGTGAGCGGGCGGTCTATTTCGACCGCGAGACCCTGAGGGAAGCGGGCATGCAGCGGACCGAGAGCTTTATCGCCGTCTATGATGATGCCCTGGACACCGGTTTCATTTACGAGAAGCACGGAGACCGCCGGTTCGAGTATGACGATGGACGGGCAGTCGAGGTGGACACGGGCAACACCTTTGCCCCGGAAGAGCTGCCACTGCCGTCGGTTACACCTATCGAGGGGTTCTACTTCGCCTGGATCGCCTTCTATCCCCAGAGTGAGTTTCCGCAATGAGATTGATCCGAAAGACTGCAACCGTGACCAGGCAGGTGCTCACCCGGAAGAAGTACCGCAGAATCTGTGCGGTTATCGCGGTGCTCTATCTCCTCGCCTTTCTCCTCGCGGTACAGAACCTCTCGATCCCGGGCGGGGAGACAGCGGTGCGGGGTGGCAACCTCTCCGCCATGTTTCAGCGCACCGGCTTTTTGCTCTTCGACGCCGTAGCTATTGTCCGGATCCCGGCGTTCAGCCTCCTCGTCTCCCCGCTTAACATTCTCATGGGAGTCGCTTTGTCGGTTTTTGTCGGGCTGAACCTGACCCTCTCCTACATAGCCTGGCGCCAGCCGCGGGCATGCTCGGTGAACAAAGCAACCGGGTCTCTGGGCATACTGCCCGCACTCCTCGCCGGTGGCGCCTGCTGCGCCCCGACCGTCCTTCTCATCCTGGGAATCCAGGCCACCGCAGCGCTCATTACCGCAAGCCAGTGGATGATTCCGCTCGCGTTCGTGCTTCTGATCGGTTCGCTGGTCTGGATCTCTCAGAAGACGCAACCTGAGTTTCTGTAAACGGACCGCGATCGGGATCTCCCCGCGCTCGATCGCGGGTTGGGTCCCCTCTTGCCCGCGACGAAGCTTTGTACTACACTCTGTAATACGGAGACTGAGTATGCTTACGGTACGGCTTCCTGATGACCTGGAAGCGGAAGTAGATCGACTCGCAGCCACTGAGCGCCGCACCAAGTCAGAAATAATCAAAGATGCCCTGCGCAGCTATGTGGCGTCGCATTCTGAGCGTTACTCATCATACGATCTCGGCGAAGATCTGTTTGGCGTGGCGGAGTCGGGAGACTCTGATCGGTCGAGCAGTTACAAGGAACGTCTCAAGCGAAAGCTCAATGAAAAGCACCCTCATTGATGCAGGCCCGATTATCGCGCTGTTTGACAGAAGCGACTCGTACCACGGACGGATCACGCAGTTTCTGAAATCGGGATCTTTCCATCTCATATCAACCTGGCCGGTTCTCACCGAGGCAAGCCACATGCTGGACTTCGACAAGCGGGCTCAAGTTGCGCTGCTTGAGTGGGTCTACCGGGGTGGGCTCGAGTTACTTCAGCTCGATTCTGCCGCAGTTCGTCGGATTATCGAGTTGACGAAGAAATACGACGATGTTCCCATGGATCTTGCCGACGCGACTCTTGTCGTCGCCGCCGAACACTTGGGAATCCGAGATATCATCTCCATAGACACTGACTTCTACGTGTATCGAACAACTGACAAAGAGCACGTCCACAACATTTTCCAATTGTGAGGTTAGAGATGGCAACACGTCAGAATTGGGGTTCCCCCCTTGTCCTGCTTCAACTTGTGGTTGGCGTTTTTCTGGTGGCTCTTGGGATCTCGGAGCTCGTTGAGTACAACTCCGAGCTGAATCAGTTTGCCCGATCCATGTCTCGAGCGTTCGGCGGCAGCGGCAGTGTGCTGCCGGTGATCGTGGCACTCATCGAGATTCTGGCCGGGGGCTTGCTCGTCGCCGCACTCTTCACACCCGTTCCCGGTGCCGCGGTCTTCTGGTCGAGCATCGTGATC
>JAAAOH010000220.1 GCA_009908925.1 Spirochaetota bacterium
AGCCGTCAGTTTCCGCCACGTAGATTTCGCCGTTCGTCCGACCGCCCCGTGTTCCGAACGCGACAACCGGCGCGCGGTAGGCGGTCTCCGAGAGGCGCACAAGGGCGCCGATACGCACGTCCCCGGCGACCTCGGTGCGCTCGACCATGTATTCGAGTCGCTGCTCGAGGTCTGCGCGAACTCCGGCGGCGAGGAGTGCACGCGGGATGCGTCCGGCGGCGAGCTCGCGAAAGAGCTCTTCGACCGCCGAGAGAACCGGATCCGGGCCGTCGAGGCGGTCCTCGAGCTCTCCGATAACGACGTCCTCCGGTATGCGGCGGATCACGCCCTGCGTCGAGAACCGCGGGAGCTCCGCACCGGGTGCGGCGCCGGGCGCTGCTTCGGGTGCCGCGCCGGGCTCCCCGTCGCCGCCGGCGTCGGCAGACTCCGCGGCCCGGGGTTCACCACCGGCAAAGGCGTCGCCCCGCGGTTCCGCGGCTTGCTCCCGGGTTCGCTCCTCGGCCTGTTCCTCGCGACCTGCACGGTCGCCGGGGCCGCGGTCGCCGGGGCCGGACGCGGAATCGTCGCGGGTGCAGGATGAGAGAGCAAATGCGAGCAGAATGAACCCGACGGCCAGGCGCTTCATGGTATCTCAGACGTTAGCAGAAGCCCTGTGTGCAGTCAATTTACCTCCGGCGCCATTGTGCGCTAAGATAACGCGAACCATGGATACACACGATGCCATCTCGCGGCACCTCGACCTCGACTATACCCATCCCGTGCGCGACCCGATCTGGAAGAACATTCATCTCTCCGACCCGCTACTCAAGCTCATCGATACCGCGCCCTACCGTCAACTCTCGCGTATCAAGCAGCTCGGACCGGCATATCTCGTGTATCCGGGGGCGACCCATACCCGGCTCAGTCACAGCCTCGGAGTGTTTCACCTCGCGAAGCGCATCATAAAGACCCTCGTGAGCATATCGCCCGACAGCATACTCACCGTGGACGGCGTGAAGGCCTTTCTCACCGCCGCCCTGCTCCATGACCTCGGCCACTTCCCCTACACGCACAGCTTCAAGGAGCTGCCGCTCACCGAGCATGAGTCGCTCACCGGCGAGCTCGTTCTCGAATCCCCGGTGCGAGAGATCCTCCGCGATGAAGTGCGCGTCGATCCGCATCTCGTCTCGGCGGTGGTCGATGAGGGTGCCGACCATACCGCAGACCCCCAGCTCGCCTTCTTCCGGAACGTCCTTTCGGGGGCGCTCGACCCCGACAAGCTCGACTACCTCAACCGCGACGCCTATTTCTGCGGCGTACCCTACGGCGAGCAGGACATCGACTTCGCCCTCAGCCGCATATTTCCGGTCTGGGACAAAGGCATCGGCCTCGACGTGACCGGCATCTCGGCGGTGGAGAACATCCTCTTCTCGAAGTATCTCATGTACCGGGCGGTGTACTGGCATCGCACGGTGCGAGTCGCAACTGCCATGATCAAGAAGGCGGTATACCTCGCCCTCCGCGAGGAGGTGATCGCGCCCTCGGCGCTCTACGGCCTAGATGACGAGCTGTTCTTCCTGACCCTCGATCGTGCCCAGTTTGATGCCTTCGACCTCATCGAACGTGTGTACGACCGCCAGCTCTACCGCCCGGTGTTCGAAACACCATTTGATGAACAGAACCCGCGCCACCGTGAGCTCGAGAGCCTCGACGCCCGAGCGGCCCTCGAGGAACGCATCGCCGAGCGGCTTGCAGCCCGCGCACGGGGCCGCTTCGGACCGGAGTCGGTCATTGTCGACGTGCCCGAGCGCATCTCATTCGAAGTCTCGATTCCGGTCCGCGACGGTGAGCAGGTCATGCCCTATCCGGAGTCGGACACCGTGTTCACTCCCCAGGTCGTCGCGGACTTCACCGCGACGCTGCGCAAGATCCGGCTCATCGTTCATCCGGGGCTCACCTCCCACGTCCACGACGCCGCCGAGCTCCTCGAGTTATGAACGCCCGAGCCACAGAAGATCGCGCCGCGATTGATTCCGGGCCCCTTTTGCCTTACACTACCTCTACCGGTCTCTGCAGAGATGGGAGCTTTGCATGAAATACTCCAAACTGATGAAAGAGCGGATTCGCCGCACGGCCATTCTCTTCAAGGAGCTCGGTTATGAGATCCTCGACGGAGAGTTACTCGAAGATACCTATACCGCCGGTTTCGAAAGCGATGACGGCTTTCAGGCCGGCGTGTTCATAGATCGCGAGAGCAAGTTCCTCGAGCTTGCGTTCACCTTCTCATTTTCGCCCGAGCTCTCGACCTTCATTCAGCGAAAGATGGATGAGATGCTGCGGATCTGCTACGAATACGGCTGCTACGTCAGCATCGAGCCGTCACCGGCGGAGGTCTCCTTTTCCCTGTTTTCCAAGGTGTACTACGCGGGACTCAACTACTTTTCCCTCAAGGAGACGGTCCGCGATTTCCGCGAAGCGGTGGACGCACTACATGAGCTGCTCGACGTCCAGGCCGAAGTGGACCGGGGGGCATCGCATGGAGATACATAACCTGATGGAAGACGAAGTCTTCCGGCGGGTGAACGAGATCTGTGACGACGAAGAGGCTCGCGGCAGCAATACCTACTGCACCACCCGGGCCTGCCGCCTCGATGCGGTGTGTTATGTCCTCAATCGTCTTCCGCCGCGCTATGTGACCTCGGGGCGAGGCCTTGCTCACGTGGAGCAGGACATCAGCTCCGATACGCAGCTCGCCGTGGACGTCACGAAGCTGGCCCAGGAAGCGCTCAAGCGCATCTCATCGGTCAGGCGATCCTACTACGACCAGGATACCTCGGAGCCGGACATCAAGGGCCCCTGTTTCAACTTTCCTGCTATCACCGGAAGGGTATTGAACGGCGTGAGCTTCGAGCCGGTTGAAGGCGCGGAGGTTCACCTCCTGCGCGGCGGAGAGCCGGTTACGATGTACGACTCGCGCTGGCAGAACCCCTACACCCTCGCCGGACACACCTATGGCACATACTCATTCTGGCCACGCCCCGTCTCGGCTGAGAGCCCCGATGAAACCGCCTCGATCGAGTTCCAGATCACGGTGACGGCGGAAGGCTTCGAGAAGCTCGACTATTTTTTCTCTCTCGAGGTAAGCGCGGATGATTCGGCGGCAGGGGCGATGCGCGTGGGTGGGGACCACCACCTCCCGGATCTCTACCTTTTTCCGTCGTGAGCCCCCGGTGGCCGGGACCCGGCGGCGCGGGCCCCGGACGCGCGGGGCCGACGGACGCGCGGGGCCTCGCGTACACGGCAGTTTCAGTAGATCTCCGAGATAATCTTCACGTCCTGCACCCGCCCGGGTGCATTGTCTTCGATAAACGCAAGAACCTTGTTCATGACCGTCTCACCGTGACGCCGGGAATTGGAGATTACCGCACCGCCTATCTGTGAGAAAGCAAGACTGTCATGCAGGTCGACCTCGGCCGCGGTTATGCGATAGCGGGCAATGAGCTTCTCCTTGAGCGACTTCACGATGCGACGCTTTTCCTTGATGGAGGTCACATCCGGTAGCTCCAGGATGACCTGTATCATTGAGACGACCATAGGTTGGGAAGATACCTACTCGTTCTCGTCCTCGTCGATCATTCGCTGCACATCGTCGACGGAGAGATCCACAATACCGCTTCCGCCGCTGCCGCCGGTGCTTTCGCCGCCCACCTGCCGGTCCTTCATGGGAAGGTACACCGAGTTGTAGAGCGAGGCGAGCCGGAAGATGTCGTCTCCGCGGTAGCGATCGGGAATGCGTGCTTCGAGGTTATGCCCGCGCTCGGAGAAGCCTCGCTCCATGACGTGGATGGGGTCGGTGACCGTCAGCGCAAAATGCGGGCTGTAGAAAAGCAGAATGAAGACCACGAGGATGACGACCATCGCGAAGTATGCGATGTTCTGCCGCGACTGCTCGGCGTTCAGGGGCCGCACGTCGAAGAAGACACCGACCT
>JAAAOH010000174.1 GCA_009908925.1 Spirochaetota bacterium
AGTGCCGCCGCAATCTGAGCGCGAGAGTCGGCAAGTGGCTGCCCCGGATCCGCGCCGCAGACCAGCACGATGAGGGGGGCGCCGACCTCCCCGGTTTCCACGATCGCCGCGCGGTTCTCCTCGACGGCGCGGCGACGGGCGTCCGCATCGACGCTCGGGAAGAACCCGCCACGGCACACCGACACCGGCGTCAACCCTGCGTCACGGACGCGCAAGCCGACCTCGGCCGGCGTTCGCTTCTCGAATGCGTTCCGCCAGATGGTAATGCCCGAAACACCGGCGCGGGCATACTCATCTATCGCGGTATCGATATCCCACGGCTTGGTGGTGATGGTGTGGATGCACAGCCGCTCGCGTCGCGCCGCCGGGGTCTCCCGCCGTGCCGCCATCACTCCGTCTCCCCACCGATATTGAAGAAGGTCAGATAGGGGCCACCCTCGGCCAGCCGCTTCAGATAGACGGCAAGCTCCACCATGTGATAGTCGCCCCACATGCACGACTCTCCGTTCGGGACCTTCTGCCCCTGCGCCACGTTGTCCCACCCGTTCGGACGATGGTAGACCGAATGAAGCAGAATCCCCTCGTGGTGGGGCTCGGTCGACAGGTAGGTCTCGCCGAGGAGGGTCCGCGCGACGGTGAGCCCCGCCTGCGTGTAGCGACTGCCTGCCTCCGCGTCGCCTCCGCGCGCGGGGTCGAGCGTCGAAAGATACCGGCCGAGCCGCAGCAGTCCCTGCGCCCCGATGGCGGCGGAGGAGGAGTCCACCGGCTCGTAGTCGTTGTAGGGATCGGCCGGCCGGTCGAGGTAATCGCCGAGATATGCCAGCCCCGGCGCGCCGGTATCCCAGTAGGGGATGCCGTCTGTGGGCGTGTACTCGATGTAGAAGTCGGCGACCGCCCGGGCCACCTCCAGGAAGCGCGCGCGGACGGCGTCTTTGGTCGGCAGGTGGTGAAAGCCGGCAGCGGCCACCTCGTCATCGGTGAGCGTCTCGATGAACTCGAGCTGCTCGGGGTAGCCTGCGAGCACCCAGGAGAGGCCGCGGGTCCAGGTGGAGAACGGGGAATACCCCTGCTGGGTGGAGGGACAGCGGTAGACACCGTTGTTCACGTTGAAGATGACCTCGTGGACGGCGCGCCCGCGCAGGTCGTAGCTGTCCCGGCCGGTGCCGTAGTAGACGCTGTAGCGGGCGGTGGTCTCCGCATGCTGCAGGAGGCGCTTCAGGAGCGACACCCGCTCGTCCTGCTCGCCCATGTAGACGTGCCCGAGGCGATAGCCCAGAGCGAGAATCCTGAGGGTCCGCATGGTATCGACGAAGAGCGAGTGTGGACCGTTGAAGGTGTAGATGTAACCCAGGTCGTCGGGAAGCGCCGTCCATCGTGCCGCCTGCACAGCGCCCGAGATCTTGAGCGCGAGCTCGTAGAAGCGCCGCTCCCACTGGTTCTCCGGAATTCGCCCCTCGCTCATGAGCCGGAGCAGATTTCCGTAGGTGCTCACGTTGTTGAAGCCGTGATCGTGCACGCCGACGTGGCTGACGTGGGTCGCCATCTCGCCGACCGTGGCCTCACGGCCGTACTCCAGGAAGCGCTCTGCACCGTCGGCGTCGCCATCGGCATCGAACTGATAAATGGCGTTTCCGTACTGAAAGCCCTGCGTCCACTCGGTCCACCCGCGGGTGGTGTACTCGCCGTCTATCGTGAACACCGGCGTGCCCCTCTCCCGGCTCCAGTTCCGCCGCAGGAGCTCGGTCTTCTCCCCTGACATCGAGAAAAAGCGCTTCAATCCGTCGTTCAGCGCGCCGGGCTTCAATTCATAGTCTATGGTGATCATAGGTCGTCCTCCTTCACAGTCGCGGGATCGTCAATCCGCCATCGGTGTATACGTAAGCGCCGGTCGAAAAGGCAAAATCTCCCCGCAGGAAGGCCACCACCGCCCGACCGTTATCCGCTGGTTCTCCCCAGCGCCGCTGCGGAACGAGCCCCTCGGCGATGAGCGTGTCGTACTTCTCGCGCACCCCGCTCGTCATGTCCGTGCGCGTGATTCCCGGCCTGATTTCGTACACCTGGATGCCCTCCGGCGCGAGCCGTGTCGCCCACAGCTGCGTCGCCATGGAGATTCCCGCCTTGGATACACAGTACTCGCCGCGGTTGATGGACACGGTGTAGGCCGAGATCGAGGAGACGAAGATGATCTTACGCCCCGACGGGATGCGTGACGGCGCATCGGTTTGCAGCCAGCGCCGCGCGACCGACTGGGTGAGGAAGTACGGCCCCTGCAGGTTGACCCGCATGAGCTCTTCGAAGCTCTCCTCGGTTGCTTCCACGATATCATTTCGCTCCCGCGGTGCGACGCCGGCATTGTTCACGAGGGCATCGATCTCGCCGAAGCTCGTGGTGACCGCCTCGATGAGCGCCTCGCGCGATTCGCGCTCACCGACGTCACCCTGGAACGCCTCGAAGCGCGGAGGCTCTGCCGCGCCGCCGGCACCCGCCCCCACCGGCCCGCCGGGGCCGGCGTTGGCAGCGCTTGCGGTTTCCGCGGGAGATGCCGGCTCTTCAGCCGCCACCTCGCGGCACAGGCGAAGCGTTTCCTCCGCCGCCTCCGCGTTTCGGGCGTAATTGACCGCGACCGAATAGCCCTCACGGGCCAGCTCGACCGCAATACCCCGGCCGATGCCGCGGCTTGCTCCCGTAACCAGCACTACCGGATGCATACCGTCTCTCCTTTCATGAGCTCACCCTCGACGCTGAGGCTCAAGCGTTCCGACGATCTGTCGATGATACGGCTGCGCAGCCACCGCCCGGCCTCCTCGCCGAGGCGCGGGGTCGAGAGGTTTATGGTGTCGATCTCCTTCACCGCGAGTCGTCGAACCGGCGAGTTGTCGAAGCCCGTAAGTGCGAGATCCTCCGGGATGCGCACTCCGGCCGCAAGAGCCGCCTGGAAGAAGTAGACCGCCACGAAGTCGTTGAAGCACATTACTGCGTTGTATCCGTCCGCCACGATCGCGCGGACGAAATCCTCATCTATCTCATCGAGCGTGTCGATGCGCCGCACGCTTCCGGCCTGGCAGGAACGATTCAATGCCACGCAGGCCGAGCGGAACCCCTCCTCCCGGTATGTGGTCACCGGCACCGCCGGCGTGAATCCGATGTAGCACGGACGCGCGTCTTCACGGCAGGTGGCGAGATGCTCGAGCAGTCGCTGCATACCGAGGTGGTTGTCACAGGTGACGAAGTCACGCTCGTCCTCGATTCGGTTGAGGACCACGGCGGGAATGTCGCGCTCGGCGATGGCCGTCGCAAGGCCGGCATCGGGCTCGGTGAATGCGAAGATGCAGCCGTCGATGTCGCCGAGCTTCTTGTGGGTGAAGACGATGCTGTCCTCGGCGTTGAGGCTGGTCAGTATGTTGACGCGCACGTCCCCGAACCCTCGCTCGATACTGGCGATGAGCTCAGCCGCATCGTAGAACAGGTGCTGGTAGGCCATCGACGCATGCGGCAGGAACAGGGCGATGTTGAGAATGCTGCGTGCGCCGTGCCTGCGGATATTCCGCTTCTCGTAGCCCATCTCGTCGGCGGTGCGCAGGATGAGGTCCCGCTTCTCACTTCCGATGAGGGCTGACTTGTTGAGAACCCGCGAAACGGTACTCGGCGATATCTGCAATCGCTCTGCGATGTCGTAAACCGTTACCCTTCGTGCCACCGGCGCTCCTAGCAAAATTGCATGCAACTAAAACCCGTTCCAGAGTACGCGGACGTTCTCCACCTGTCAAGAAAAATGCGGCTATCGCATTATTGCATGCAAAATCCGTTATTGCATGCAAATTCTGCTTGACGGCTGAATTTACCCGGTTTAACCTCAATAATTAGCTCGTGGGGGAACCCACTATAAGGAGGAGCGACATGAAGCGTATTTCGATCGTACTCGTCCTCGTCTTGTTTGCAGCATCGTTTGCATTTTCTTCGG
>JAAAOH010000133.1 GCA_009908925.1 Spirochaetota bacterium
GTTCATCGACGAGCACGATCTCGGTCCCGATGCCCTCGATCTCGATTCCGGCGCCTTCGACGGACTCTTGCAATCCGTGCGGGGCGGTGTGAAGTCGCTTCTGATGAACCAGTCGCGCATTGCAGGGATCGGCAACATATACTCCGACGAGATGCTGTTTCAGGCCGGGGTCCATCCCGCCGCTCGCTGTCGCGACCTCGACGCCGACGTTCGCGGCAGACTCGACGAGGCCCGGCGGAACGTGCTCGAGACCAGCATCGAGCGGGATGCGGATCCCCAGCGACTTCCGCGTGAGTGGCTGCTTCCTCGCAGGGATGACGGTGCGAGCTGCTCGCGCTGCGGCGGCAGCATCCGTCGAGAGGTCGTCTCCGGGCGAGGCTCGTACTTCTGCGACACTCATCAGGAACGCTTCGCGGCCTCGTAGCGTAGCCGAGCGCAGGCGGCGGATTAGGGGAGAAGGTCGGAGCCGCGCGCAACCTCGGGCGAGGCGCCGAAGAAACTCTGAAGAAGGCCGGTGAGCCGCTGCTCCAGCATCGTGAACGAGAAAAAGCGACGGGCGATTTCGAAGTTGTGAGTGGTCATCGCCTCGCGGGCCTCCTTGTCGAGCAAGAGTGCCCGCACGCGAGACACCGCATCGCGCGTGAGAAAGCCGTCTATTGCCACTGTCTGGAAGCCTTTCGGCTCGATATCCACGACATAAACGCTGTAGCGGTTCACCAGGAGGGGCTTTCGAAAGTACACAGCCTCGAGAAAGGCATTCCCGAAGCCTTCGTAGAGGCTGGGGTAGGTGATGAGATCGGCGTGGGGGTAGACATCCCACAGGGTGTAAAGCTTGCGTCCTTCGTCGTCGAACCTCCGGGTATCGTGGAGCCTGTTGGCGAGCAGGTGGATTTCAATGCCCTGCTGCGCGGCGGTATCGAGCAACCAGTCCTGATAGCCGGTTCCTTCGTCGCCTGCCGAATGCGAGATGAGAAGCTTCACGTTGGGCAGGTCCAGTTGCTTGACGAGGTAGAGCGCCTGCTCGATCCCTTTCCGCGAGACCACACGCGTGGGCTGCAGAATGAGTATGTCGTCGGAGGAGAAACCGAAGTTTTCCCGGAAATCCCTGTTGAACTCGTCCAGGTCTTCGCGGGGCTTATCGAAATCGATGACGTTGTAGATCATCGTGGAGGTGAGACCGCGGCGGGCGGCGAGCTCTCGCTGAATCATGGAGTTGATCACGACGTGGCGGACCGAGGGTAGATCGGGAGGGAATGCGGACTGGAGGAGATCCTGCACCGCGTTCACCAGGAAGCGAGGTCGCTCCCACCACATGTCATGGTGGTGAGCGATTGTCGGAATACCCGTCTCCGCGATGATCTCGGTCAGCGCGATGCCGAGGGGGATATGCATCGGTATAGCCAGGGCATTTTGCGGAACGAGCACGTCGATGTCGAAGCGCTCGAGAAAGTCATACAGGCGATCCTTGAGAAACTCCGCCGATGCCGCAATGGTGTTCGTGACGTCCCGGGTGCGCACCTGTGTGCCGAAGATCCGGCTGTTGAGTGCGAGATTCGCCTCGGCGTTGAAAAAGGCTTCCGGCACCAGCAGACTCCGGTCGGACTCGGTGTCCAGTTCGCCGCCGAACCAGAATGAATCGTGCCCGAGGCGCGCGAAAGCATCGGCCCATTTCCGCGCCTCCAGCGACACACCGTCGGTGCCGGCGAACCTCGTCGATACGAACCCGATGCGTTTCCTATCCATGCTCAGTGCTCGAGTATCCAGTGTATCATCGATCAGTGCTCTCTACCATCAGACGAACGGTTTCAACGATTTCATGGGCGGTGGTGATCGGTTCCAGGTCCTCAGTGATTCTTCCGTTGCTTCCGTCGGGGCTCGCATACCCCACCAGCTCCAATGCCACCGGCTGTCCAGCCCGGATGTCAGGCATGTGGACTTCACTGCGGTACACCAGGGCGGGCTGTCCGCTTCCCCACTCGCCTCCGGAGTAATTCTCGTCTGTCTCGTCGGCCTCGGCAGGGAAAAACTCGTTGAAATCGGCTGAGTGATTCACCTCGAAATACACCACCAGCGTCTCATACCCCCGGGGGAGTAGCGTGGCCATCCTGAAGTCGGCTTTGGGGGTAGCAGTGGTTACGGCATCCGGCATCGGATCCTCGCTCGTGGGCACGGGCAGGCCGTCGGCGTAGACCTCGCCTCGACGATGCGACCACACCGGCAGACTCTCGGGACGACGGATGCTCTCCGTCGGCGCCGGGTCGGCGGGTGCGCCACGCCAGCTCTGCGTGGCGATCCGGTCGGTGACGAAGAGGGTAGTAAGAAACTCACCGTCGGCGGTCTCGCACCACGCGGCCATCTGGGGCGCGTTGCTGACCCGGATGAGCGGCATGACGCGCAGCTTGTGGGTGAAGTGCTCACCCGCTGTAACCGAGATGGATGCCGGTACGCCTTCATCGACAGGTACGGTGCGCTCCCGCGGTTCCTGACCGCCACCTGCAAAAACGGGCGTGGTGAACGCGATAATCGCGCATACAACTGTGCATGTCAGTTTCATCTGTAAGCCTCCGTGATGATTATGTAACTAAGCGGTAACAGTAAACAAGTTACTATGCGGTGACAAAAGTGTCAAGAGGAGCTCCGCAGATTCTCTCGTAGACGGCGTCTACGATTTCAATAGCCCGGCCACCGCGTCCGCAAGCCGCTGCCAGCCGGCATCGGAACCGATGTCGACGCCATTGAACTCGGTAACGGAGTCACTCCGGAGGGTCAGGTAGAAGACTGCTCCGGTGATGACGGCAAACAGCGCGTGCATGTCGAGCTCCCGTGCCTGTTCCTGCGGCTCGAGAATCTGCCGATACTGGGCGGTCAGCTCCAGGCCTGTCTTCTCGCGTGATTCTGAAAAGGCCTCGGTTATTGCGTTGTGGTAGCTGAGCTCCCATATGAGAAGCTGCTTGGTGAGGTCGTCCTCCTTTACCGCGACGTGTAGGTCGAGAATGACACGGCGTACCACCTCGGCAAGTGGGGTACCGGGCTTGATGCCCTCCAGCGCCTGCGCCGCGGCACGTGACTGGAGAGGATCGAGCTCATCGGCGACGGCGCGGTAGAGGCCCGACAGGTTCCCGAAGTAGCGGTATATGAGCACTTTGCTGACACCCGCGCGGTCGGCGATTGCGTTTATCCCCAGCGCGGAAAACCCCTCGGTGCGAATGATATCGATTGCGGCGTCAACCAGGCGCTTCTCCGTGCGTTTCCTGTCTCGCTGCTTTCCGGGTTCTGCTTCACTCATGGGTAAAAATGTTACCATAAAGTAACTAATTGTCAAGTTTGAGGCCTCTTGGTGAACCGGGCCTACCATCCGTATACTGAGGGCAGACTTTTGACAGGAGGATTCCGATGAAGCGAGCCGCATGGCGAGCTCCACTTCTTGCAGTTCTGGGCGTGGTGTTGATGGCCCCGGTGTTGCCGGCCCAGACTGATTTGTTCGACGTAGTACGAGAAGGAAGTCCGGCGGAGATCCGACAGGTGATAGCCGACGGTGCGAACGTCAACGCCCGGTCAGAGAAAGGCCGGACGCCGCTGATGCTTGCCGTCGCATTCAATGAGTCGCTCGGGAGCATCCGTGCGTTGCTCGAGGCCGGTGCCGATGTGAACGTCCGTAGCGAGGCGGGAACCACCGCGCTGATGATGGCAAGCGCGTACAACTCCGACCAGCGCGTTATCTCCCTCCTTCTCGGCGAGGGAGCCCGTGTCAACGTGAAGAATAATATCGGAGAGACGCCCCTGCTGTCGGCCTCCCGAAGTAATCCGAATCCGGAGGTCGTCCGCATGCTGCTCGACGCGGGCTCGGATATCAACGTACGGGGGGCCTACGGCTCGACGCCGCTCATTGCCGCGGGAGTGAATCCGAACACGGACGTACATGATGTGCTGCTTGATGCCGGCGCGGACGTGAACGAC
>JAAAOH010000178.1 GCA_009908925.1 Spirochaetota bacterium
CCCACGCTGGGTGACGATCATATCGGTGAATTGTTCCGCGAGGTCGACGTTGCTCATCTCGAGGGTTCCCGAGATAACCTTGCCTTTTCCCGCCACGCCGGAGGCCGCTACATCAGCCAGCCCGGAGTTGTTGGTCTCAACATAATTGTTTTCTCCAGCTTTCTCAAGTCCTCCAGGATTAATGAAGGATGCGAGAGCAACCTGGCCAAGCGGGCGCGTCGTGCCGTTGGAGAATATACCGGTAATAGTGCCCGACTGGTCAATACGATAGTCCTCGAGATATCCCATGCCGTAGCCGTCCTGGCTGAATACCTTGGTGGAGCTCTGCGAGGCGTACTGGGTCATGGAATCGACGAACGCGCCGACCTCTCCAAGGTTCAGGTTGAAGGTCTGGGTCTGAGGTCCCTGGGGAAGCCCTGTCTGCTCGTCAACAGGGACCTGTGCATCCGGCACTTGAAACGTGACGTCTACCGAGAGATCACCTTGATCCACCAGCCCGCCCTGCGCATTGGAGACCTGCTGAATCGTGCCGTCATTGGCAAAGTCGACGAGGAACGTCTGGTTGTCCACGCTGTCAACTCCACCAACCGCGACGGCCTGGTTAGGTTGCGCGTCGAGCTCGGGGTTGATCTGGACATTCGCCTGCCACTGATTCGGTACGTCCTCGACCTTGGTGAAGTCGATGCGCATGGTATGCGTGTTACCAAAGGAATCGTAAATGTCGTATTCCACGGTCCACGTCCCGTCTTGAATCTCCGCTTCGGTGGCGTTGTCGGGGATGACCGGGGTATTCTTGTTGAGGTTACTTGCCAGTAGCACCTCGGTGGTTTCCTGCGCAGGATCCTTGCTTCCTACCGGGATGTTGAGGTCCTGCACCGACTCGGAGGTGTTGATGAGCGTCTGGCCGTCAACCCTCCGGGCCTGCCATCCCTGAACTCGCATACCGTTCGCCGGGTTTACAAGCATTCCCTCCTCGTCGATGCCGAAACTGCCGTCGCGCGTATAAAGCTGCTGATCCCCGTCGCGCAGCACGAAGAAGCCCGCACCCTGGAGTGCCACGTCGCTCTTTACTCCCGTTGTCTGGAGAGACCCCTGGGTGTGGATCGTGTCGATGGAGGCAACCTGCATGCCGAGGCCGACCTGCTTCGGGTTTACACCACCAACCTCTTCGCGTGGCCGTGCGGCTCCCTGGATGGTCTGGGAGATCATGTCCTGGAACTGAACACGACCTTTCTTGAAGCCGGTTGTGTTCACGTTCGAAACGTTGTTACCAATCACGTCCATCCGGGTTTGGTGATTTTGCAGGCCGGAAACACCGGCGTAAAGCGACCGCATCATGGCTGTGCCCCCTCTTTGCCCTCTTCGTAGATTCTCTGTACGGTGTCGTAATCGTAGTAGGTGCCGCCGACGTTGATCTGCGGGTACTCACCGAAGGTCACGTCCTGGACGCGCCCGCTCACCACGGAACTGCCGGTGTTGACGTCAACCGTCTTACCCAACAGGTCACCGGCCTGGCCGGCCGAAAGAAGTTGCCCGACTTTGGCAAACTCGCTCGACATATTCGTCATCTGCTCGAGGGCCGAGAACTGAGCCATCTGCGCGATGAACTGCTTGTCTTCCATTGGCGAGGTCGGGTCCTGATTCTGCAGTTGCGTTATGAGCAGTTTCAGAAACTCGTCCTTGCCCATTTCCTGTTTCGACTCGCGCCCGCCTGCAACACTCTTGTTGAAAGACTCTACCTGAGCCTCGAGTCTCGCGAGAGCGTCGCCTGAAAGCATGTTGGAAAGCTCCATGTTCTTTCCGCTCCTCCTAGGCCAGCAGATTTACCAGCCGGGTATCCAGTTCTATTTCGGTCATGCGGGGCACGCTCTCTTCGAGTGCCTGCACCGCTCGCGTATCTCTGCTCCGCGACGCATCCTGATCAGTCTGTCCCTCACTCCGCTCCTCCACCGAAACTTCCAGTTCGCCCGTTTCGAGTCCGCTCTCACGGAACGCGCGCTGCAGGTCTTCGATGGTCTGCTCAAAGGCATCGCGGACACTAGAATTCTCGACAATTATTCGTCCGGCTATATGGTTATCCTGCAGCTGCAGCTGAACGCGCACGCTTCCCATCGATTCCGGCCTCAAATGCAGCCGAATCTCGCCGCCGCGTTCTCCGCGCAGCATGAGGCGAGCATGCTTCACGATTTCCGGATGCGATTCGCGGAGCTGCCGCGTCAACCCGGAGTCGCCACCGAGCTTGCGAGCGAAACCGTTCTGGCGGCCGGACTCACGGGCGCTGTCGGCCTCCGCAATCATGCGCTCAAAGCCGGACTGACGCGCGCCGCGACCACCGTCCTTCGACGCGCCGTCATCCGAGGTGCGAGACTGCGTTTGAGACTGCATCTGCCCCTGTTTCGAGCCGCCCGCATTGGAGTCGCCCGTATCGCGATTGCCCGAGCCCCGCTCACCAGCCCCGGCATCTCGTGCCGCACGCCGCGCACGCTCGGCGCCGCCTGCGGCCTCGGTGGTTCCTTCGTTGTTATCCTGCGCGCCGCCGGACTTGCCGGACCGACCAACGGTTGCTTTCGCACTTTGCTCCGCCGACTTGGATTCCGCCCCGTTTGGATCGGCTGTCGCGGAGGCGGCTTGTGCTTCGCCGTCGTCACCCGCGCGAGCCCTTTCCGTCTCGGCCTCGCGCGGTGTTTCCGGGTGCGCGTCGGTGTGCTCGGCCCGTCCGCTATCCGCGTCCGACCCTGCAGGGCCGCCGGCTTTGTCGGCGTCGGACTCGCGAGTTTTTGTCTTGTCTGCGTCCACGTCGGTCTCATCGGCGTGGACGGCATCGGAGCTCGGCCGGTCCTCGCCGCTCTTCTCCCGCACCGAGGTCGACTTGCCGTCGTCTTGTGACTCCGACCGCGAGGCGGACTTTTCTGCACCGTCTGCAGTGGAGTCTTTATCCGAGTCCGCATCCCGCTTTTCACCGTGGTCCGCGGCCTTACTCGCACCACCGTGCCGGCTCGCCGTTTCTTCGCCTTTCCCCGACTCCTCGGACCCCTCGGACTCCTCAGCCGCTGCCTGCTCTGAGCTCGCAGCCGCCCGCGTTTCCTCGGTTTGGCCCGAACGTCCGGTGTCATCGGCATCACGCGCCGAGGCCGATCGCGCGGCCGCCTGTTCCGCGGCCCGATCCGCAGCGTCCTTCGCGGCACGATCCGCGGCACTCTGCCCGGCCCTCTCGGTCTCTCGCCGTGCCGCCTCCCGGGCCGCATCGGCGGCTTCGCGCGCTTCGCGCTCGGCGCGCTGAGTACGCTCCGCAGCGTCTCCCGCGGCGCGATTGGCCGCGTGTTGCGCGGTGCGGTCGTTCGGGGCGCGGTCGCTTGGGCGCGCGAGATCGCGCGAAACTGCCCTGTTGAAAGCGTCGTCGAAGGTGGTGGGCTCGGAGGCGGGCCCTGCTCCCAGGAGGCCGGTCGGCGACGAATCGCCGCGCTGCCTCAGAAACTCAGGCCGGTTCTCGCCCCGGGAGGAGGAAGAGTCTACAATGTCCGCAAAGTGCGCCGTCATTCATCCCTCATTCACTCCTGCGGCTTGATCGTCATCTTGCGCTGTATCGTGGCTGCCCGGTCGGCCGGCAGTTCCGCCAACCAGACCGGCACAAGGGAAAGCTCTCCCGCCTCTTGCGCAAGCTCCTCAGTCACCCGCAGGGTGTCTATCAGCAGTTGATCGTCGTAGCCCGCGAGGATGTCAACCGCATCCTCGGGGCGCATGCTTGTCAACGTCTGCACGTTTTGAACAAGCATCGCTCTTCTATTCTCGAACTGCTGGACCCTTTGATTGAGGGAATTCTCCTGCTCGGCGAGTTCTTGCTCTCTTGCGTCCAGTTCCTGACGGCGCGCCTCGAGCTCCTGATCGAGCGAATCGAGCTCGTCGCGGCGCTGGTCGAGCTCGTCGGCGAGCTGGGCAACGGCGGTTTCCCGCTTCTCCAGGCGTGCACGGCTGAGCAGCGCCGCATCCTCGGGCTCCGGCACCTCCTCCGCCGCTTCGATTCCGACGAGGCGCAGGACAGGCGATAGCAGCCGGGTCGCATCGATGATCCCGAGGTAATCGAACCAGACGGTTCCGCCTGCAAGCAGAAGCACAACGAGAAGCGTCAACGCAAAGATGCGCGGACCCGGACCGAATCGTCTGTAATCAGGCATCGCCGCCCTCCTGCTCATGCCGGCGGATGCTCATCTGTCCACCGATATCGTCGAGCTCACGCCCCTCGGCGCGTCGCTGCTCCCTGTAATACTCGTCGGATCGCCTGCTCTTGAGATTATCGAGTACTTTCCGCTGCTTCATGGCCTCGCGGTACTCACTCTGCGCCGCGTCGAGCTCCCCGGCCTTTTCGGCCCTCTGCGACTCTACGTCGCGGGAGCGGGTCTCGAGATAATTTATGTAGGCGCTCTGCGCAATACGATAGTTGATGTCGGCCCGGCTCGCGGGGTCGCCGAGACGAAAGGTCGCCTCCCGCTCCTGTGTGAGGCGACCGAGCTCACCCTGCAGCTGCGCGTATTCACCGGAGACGCGAGCGAGCTTTTGCTCGGCCTGGTCCTCGGTGTGCCTACGGAGGCTCAGAATGCGCTCGAGGCGGAAGTCGAACCTACGCATCAGCGGACCCCTCCGGGGTTACCGCGCCCGGCGTCTCTCCCGCTGCGGTGTTCGCCGCGCCGTCGCCGCGTTCGGCCCCGCCTGCCTCGACCTGCGGATACCCTGCAATGCGGAACAGTGACGACTCGGTATCGGCGATCGGCGCCTTCTCATCGACGCGCTGGCGCAGAAAGGCGTTTATCTGCGGAATCTTATCGATGGACTCGTCCACCTCGCGGTTGCTGCCGCGCTGATACGCACCGACGTTTATGAGGTCCTCGCTCTCGGAGTACGTCGCCATCATGCGCCGCGTGTAGCTCGCGGCCTCCTGCACCGCCGGCCGCTGCACCTTGGTGGCAAGCCGCGAGACCGAGGCGAGCACGTCCACCGCCGGGTAATGGGAACGCTGGGCGAGACGGCGGCTGAGGACGATATGCCCGTCGAGGATACCGCGAACTGCGTCCGAGATCGGCTCGTCCATGTCGTCGCCTTCGACGAGAATGCTGAAGAACCCCGTAATGGTTCCGCGGTCGGAGGTGCCGCAGCGCTCGAGAAGGCGGGGCAGGAGCGAGAACACCGACGGCGGGAATCCCCGTGTCGCAGGCGGCTCGCCCGCGGCAAGTCCGATTTCCCGCTGGGCGCGCGCGAAGCGTGTCACCGAATCAAACAGCAGCATCACGTTCTTCCCGCGCTCGCGAAAGTACTCGGCAACCGACATGGCGACGAATGCGCCCCGCAGGCGCGCGAGTGGCGGCGTATTGGAGGTCGACACTACGACCACCGAGCGTTTGAGCCCTTCCATGCCGAGGTCGCTCTTGATGAACTCTTTCACCTCGCGGGTCCGTTCACCGATGAGGGCGATCACGTTGACATCGGCCTCGGTATTTCGGGCAATCATGCCGATGAGCGTGGACTTCCCCACGCCACTGCCCGAGAATATGCCGAGACGCTGCCCCTTGCCGGCGGCAATGAGTCCGTCGATGGAGCGGATCCCCGTGACGATCTGACTGTTGATGGTTTCCCGCTCGAGCACGTCGGGCGGTGTATTGAAGATGGACTGGAAATCGGCTGAGCCGATATCACCCTTTCCGTCGATGGGTCGCCCTCGACCGTCGAGCACGCGCCCGAGCAGTTTGTCCGACACCGGCACGGCGAGGGTTTCTCCGGTGCCCACCACGGCTGCACCGACCTCGATACCGTCGGTCTCGGTGAAGGGCATGAGATCCACGTGGCGGCCGTGCACGCCGACGACCTCCGCCCACACTGTCAACTCCCCGCGGGGTATGACGATGCGGCAGAGCTCGCCCACGAAGGCCTGCGGCCCGAGACTGCGGATGAGCAGCCCCTGGACGCGCTCCACGCGACCGATCTGCTTGATGGTGTCGGTCTTCTCGATGACCGTCTGGTACTTATCGAATGGTCCCAAAGGGTCCCCCCTGCCCTTTGCCGGGCCCGTCACTCCTGCATCTTCGGATTCGACTTTATCGGTGCAAGCTCGACAATGCGATCCTCTATCTCCCGAAGTTGCGAGCTGATGCGGGCATCTATCTGCCCGAAGTCGGTCTCGATTATGGCACCGCCGACGTCCACGGTGGAGTCCTCGGCGACGGTGATGTTTCCCGCGCGCTCGACCATCTTCGTGATTTCCTCGGTGTGCGAGCTCACCATCTTCAGATCCTGGAAATTCACGCGGATAACCACATCCGACTTCTGCTTGAGCTTCTGCAACGCCTGAACGACGTTGTTTACGACCACGTTCTTCTGGTTCTCGCTGATGACTTTGACCACCTTCTTGGCGATCTCGAGCACCAGATGAACGATCTGCGATTCCGATTCTTCGATAATCTCGTTGCGCCGCTCGATGGCCTTGTTGAGGATCACGTGGACCCGGTCCACGAGGCGGTTCACCTCCGCCTCGCCGGAAGCAAAGCCCTTCTCCTCGCCCTGCTCGACGCCCCTGTCGTAGGCCTCTTTCTCGACCGTGTCGGCTTTTTCCTGCGCCTCGCTCACGATCCGTTCGGCCTCTGCCCGGGCTTCGCTCTTGATGCGTTCGGCCTCTTCGTCGGCCTCCTGCTTGACGGTCGCAGCCTGATCGTTCTTGGACTTCACCTCTTCGAAGGCCTGGTTCTCGGCCTCCTTCACGATGCGGTCGGCCTCCTCGCGGGCCTCCTGTATCATTTGCTCCCGCTCGGCGTCCCACTTCTCGCGGAACTCCTCGGCCTCGCGGCGGATGTCCTCAACGGTAGGGCCGGTGTACTCCTCAACTTCCTCGGTGTCGACCGGCTGCGGCGCCTCCGGCGGAGACTCCGGGCCCTGTATGAAGAGTTTGCCGCCCGAGACCTGTACTTCCCCCGCTCGAAAGACGTTTTTTGCCACGCGTTACCCCTCCAGTCCTAGACGACCAGCTCGTCCTCGCCGGCACGGGCCACGACGATCTCGCCCTGCTCCTCGAGCTTGCGAATTATGGATACGATCCGCTGCTGAGACTCCTCCACGTCTTTGACGCGGATGGGCCCCATGTACTCCATGTCCTCTTTGAGTAGCGTCGATGCACGCTTGGACATGTTGCGGAAGATCTTGTCCTGTACCTCGGTGTCCACCGACTTGAGCGCCTTGGCGAGCTCCGTGGTGTCGACCTCGCGCAGGACCTTCTGGATGGCCCTGTCGTCGAGCATAACGATATCCTCGAAGACGAACATGCGCTTCTTGATCTCCTCGGCCAGCTCCGGGTCCTCTTCCTCGAGGGACTCGATGATGCTCTTCTCCGTGGAGCGGTCGACGAGGTTGAGGATTTCAACGATGCTCTCTACGCCGCCGGCCGTAGTGTAGTCCTCCGAGGACAGCGTCGACAGCTTCTTCTCGAGCACCCGCTCCACCTCCCGGAGGATCTCAGGTGAGGTGCGATCCATGGTCGAGATCCGCTTTGCCACATCCGACTGTATCTCGTGCGGCAGATTCTTGAGAATGACCGACGCCTTGTTGGGCTCGAGATAGGCGAGAATCAGCGCGATGGTCTGCGGATGCTCGCGCTGTATAAAGTTCAACAGGTGGGTCGGATCGGTGCGCCGGATGAAATCGAACGGCCGAACCTGGAGGCTCGAGGTGAGGCGGTTTATGATATCGACCGCCTTCTGCGAACCGAGCGATTTCTCGAGGAGTTCGCGAGCATAGTCGATACCGCCGGTAGTGATGAAGTCCTGAGCCATCATCAGCTCCTGGAACTCCTGCAACACCCGGTCGCGGTCTTCGGGCTCGATATTCTCGAGGCGGGCGATCTCGAAGGTCAACGACTCTATCTCATCCTCACGCAGGTGCTTGAAGATCTCCGAAGAAATCTCCGAGCCGAGGGTGACAAGAAAGATGGCCGCCTTCTGCCTGCCGGTGAGCTCTTTGCGATGTGTGGATCCTCTTCTTCCGGATCCCTGGGGTGCGGCGCCTGCCGCCCCACCGCCTGCCGGTGCTTGAGACCGTGCCATACACTACTCCTCCATCAGCCAGGTGCGAATAAGCTGTGCGACGTCCTCCGGATGCTCCCGCGCCATATTGATGGCATTCTCCTGGAGCTCCATCCTGGCTCGTTCCTCCACCGACATCTCCACTTCCTCGCCTTCTTCCTCGGCGCTGCGGAGTGCCTGCTCGCGCATGGCCTGATGCTGCCGTGCAAGCTCCTCCTCGCGGAGGCGGCGCCGACGTTCGATCTCACGCGAAATCAGGCGGAAGACGATAAAGGCGAGAAGGAGGCCCGCAAGACCGATCAGGGAATAGAGCACGATCATCTGAATCTGCTGGCGCCGTCTCACGGCCGCGTCCTCTTCCTCGTGCTCATCGGTTCGATCGAATTGTACATGTCGCACGGTGACCGAGTCGCCGCGCTGCTCGTTGAATCCGACCGCATCCTGCAGCAGATCCTCGGCTTTCGCGAGGTCCTCCTCGGTGATGGGTATGTATTCCCGGGCTATGCTGCCGTCGGGATTAATAACAACTTCTCCATTATCATTATACTGCCACCGCCATATGCCGTCCAGCGCCACGCTCGCGGTGATCCGCTCAACCTTTGGGCTTCCCTCCTGCTGGGTGGTGCGGGTATTAACCTCGTTGTTGACCCGCTCCTCGTTGTTCGAGTAGCGCGCCATGAGATCCTGCAGATCCTTGTAGGCCGGCGGCGTCTGCCCCTCCTGTCCCGGGGGCCCCTCGGGATTAAAGCCGGTGCCCTCGTAGTTCTCCGTTACGGTCTCCGTCGACCGTGGAATGGAGAGGACGAACTCCCGCTCGTCGAAGGGGGTACGCGGATTGTCTTCCGTGGTGACGATGGGAAAATGCTCGGTGGTCTCTGAGGTCTGCTTTCCCATGTCGAGCTCGGCGTCGATGTTCACGACCTCCACGCGGTCTTCCCCGTAGATCTGCGCCAGTGCGTCGCGGATGGCATCGATGTAGCGCTGCTCCACGTCACGCTTGAGCTCGAGCTCGCGTTCGCGGAGGGTGAGCTCGTCGAGCTGCTCGAGGTTGTCGAAGTCGTTGAGCACCACGCCGCTGCGGTCCGTGATGGTGATGTTATCCGGTGCGAGGCCTTCCACGGCGAACCGGATAAGCCGCTGTATGCCCTCGACTTTCTGCCGGTTCTCGCGGATGTCACTTCCGGGCTTGGGGGAGAGAATGACCGAGGCGGTTACCGGATCCTGCTCCTCTTCGAAGAGCTCCTGCTCGGGGATGACAAGGTTGACGCTGGCCGAGTCTACGTCATCGAGAGCCTCGATATGCTGCTCGAGCTGACGTGTGATGGAGCGCTGCAGATTCACGTTCCGCTCGAAGTCGGTCTGCGTCCACCGCTCCATGTCGAAGAGCTCCCAGGGGTCGGTCTGCTGGGGGATGAGATCGTATCGGGTCAGGATGCCTCGTGCACGGCGCGCGGTGCGCTCGTCGTCGACCGTCACCCGCATGTCAGTGGTGATTTCGTACTCGATGCCTTCCTGATCCAGTCGCGTGGCGATCCGGTCGAGTGTCTCCTGATCCTGCACCGGACGCGTCAGCACGGGCTCACTCGTCGGCTGTGCGCTGAAAATCACCAGCAGCACAAGACCGAGCGCGGCGCCGCCTACCACGGCAAAGAGTATCACCTTCTGAACCGTGCTCCACTTGCCCCAGAGCTCCCGGATCTGCGACACGAGTCGCTTAAGCCATTCGTTCATGTTCCCCTCCCAGGACACCTACCTATATCATCACTACCGAGCTATCGCAGTGAGGTTATCTCCCGATACCCCTGAATCACGCGGTCCACCACGTTCTTTGTGATGGAGAGCGAAAGATTCGCCTTTGCCGCCGCGATGGTCACGTCGTGCGTGTCCACCGCATCGGGATTGATCACTGCCTGTACCGCCAGATTGGCGTGGTCTTTCTGTGCCTGATTCACATCGCCGAGGCTCGACATGAGCATCTCGTCGAAGTTCCGCTGCTGCGTCTGCGGCGGAGCATCACCGGCGCCCGCGAAATGGCGGGCGTTGGTGCGCTCGAGCCTGAACAGATCTCCCGTTACCTCTACCGGTGAAAACGTCATTTACCTACCTCCCGATATCGAGGGCGCGCTGAAACATGGTCTTCGCGCCGTTTATGACCTGTACGTTTGCCTCATAGGAACGCGAGGCGGAGATCATGTCGACCATCTCCTCCACCACGTTCACGTTCGGCATCTCAACGTACCCCTCCCTGGGTCCGGACTTGATGGCATCAGGGTGGGTGGGGTCGTACTTGAGCTTGGGCTCCGAATCGAGATCCTTCTGGATCTCGGTCACCCGTACGCCGCGCCCCACCCCGTTATCGAGGCGACCGGGCACGAAGCTACCGCGGTAGTAGGGCTGCTCCACGCGCGGTCGGAAGATCACCCTGCTGCGGCGGAACGGACCGCCCTCGGTCGTCCGCGTCGTGTTCACGTTGGCGATATTGTTCGAAATCACATCCTGCCTGAGGCGCTGGGCCGTCAGGCCGGTTGCTGCCGTGTTGATGCTCGAAAACAGTCCCATATCTCATTCACCCCTTATCGCAGTACCAGGTTCAGTTGACTGAACTTCGCCCGCACAGCATCGGTCATGAGCGTGTACAGCAGCTGATTGTTCAGAAGCTCCATGGACTCCTGTTCGATATCCACGTTGTTCCCGTTGTTCTTGGCCGTCGTCTGATAGTCAAGGATCCGCTGCGGGCTCACATTTCTGTAGTCCACCGGGCGATCGAACGGAATGTGGCGCTCGTTGGTGAGGGCCGCCGGGAAGGATCGCTGTGCGCGCTGCTCGGACTCGAGCGCATCGCGCAGCGATGTCTCGAAGTTGACCTCGGAGCGCTTGAAGTTCGGCGTATCCGAGTTTGCTATGTTGTTTGCAATCACGTCCTGCCTGAGCAGGCTCACGTCCATCGATCTCTGGAGGACGTCTACGGTTCGTCCGAATGTGCTGTTCAGGAACATCTTGCTCCACTCCTCTGTCTCGAATTTCGGACGATGGAGCAGGGACGCTGAGTGTTAATCGTGATGTGTGTCAACTTCGTTCCCCTCCCAGTGAACGATTCTCACCGTTCCGGGCCGCAGCCCGGCGTTGAGGCCTGCGCATCGCGGGCCTCGCTGACGCCCGCTACAGAATGTAGCGGGACAAATCCTGGTCCTGAACGACGTCGCTCAGGCGTTCCTTTACGTATTCGGGCGTGATCGGCACCTTCTGCCCCTTCAGGTCGGTGGCAGTAAAGGAGAGCTCCTCGAGGAGCAGCTCCATGATGGTGTGCAGACGGCGAGCCCCGATATTCTCGGTCCGCGAGTTCACGTCCGCGGCGATCTCGGAGAGCTCCTGTATCGCGTCGTCGGTGAAGTCGATTTCCACCCCTTCGGTCTTGAGGAGCTCGGTGTACTGTCGGATGAGCGCGTTCTGCGGCTGGGTCAGGATCCGCACGAAATCGCCGGCTCCCAGCGCCTCGAGCTCAACCCGCAGCGGAAAGCGTCCCTGCAGCTCCGGTATGAGGTCGCTCGGCTTGGACGCATGAAAGGCACCGGCTGCGATGAAGAGGATGTGCGAGGTGTTCACCATCCCGTACTTCGTGTTGACGGTGCTGCCCTCCACGATGGGCAGAATGTCCCGTTGCACGCCCTCACGGCTCACATCCACGCCGGACCGATTCTCCTTGGCCGCGATCTTGTCGATCTCGTCGATGAATACGATTCCCATCTGCTCGACCCGCTGCTTGGCGAGGTCATTCACCCGATCCTGGTCCACGAGCTTGTCCATCTCTTCCTGCAGGATGATCTCGCGCGCGTTTTTGACCGTGGTCCGCTTTTTCTTCTTCTTTCCGCCAAAAAGATTTCCGAGATTGCCGAGGTTGAGGTCCATTTCCTCGAAATTGCTGCCCGAGAATATCTCGATGGCCGGGAACCCGCCGCCGCCGGAGACCTGAACCTCGACTTCTTTGTCGTCGAGGTCGCCCTTTCGCAGTTTGTCGCGGAACTTTTCCCGAGTGGCGCTGGAACTGCCCGCGCTGCTGCTCGCCGCAGCACCGTCGTCGGGTGCCGGCGGCTGGAATCCGGCAGCCGGCGGCTGCCCGGCTGTGCCGCTCCCGGCGCCCGTGCCGCTCCCGGCGCCGGCGCTTCCCGGGCCGCCGCCCTGCGACTGCTGATCGCGTCCCTTCACGCCCGGCAGAAGGAGGTCCAGCAGCTGCTCCTCGGTGCGCTTCTCTGCCTCCTCGCGCACCTCCTCCTGGAGCTCGGCCTTTACGATGGAGACCGCGTTGGCCGTAAGGTCACGGATCATCGATTCCACATCGCGGCCCACGTAGCCGACTTCGGTATACTTCGTCGCCTCGACCTTGATGAAGGGCGCACCGGTAAGCTTCGAGAGCCGGCGGGCGATTTCGGTCTTGCCGACGCCCGTCGGACCGATCATGATGATGTTTTTCGGTGCGACCTCGTCCTTGAGCTCCTCAGGCAGACGCTGTCGCCTGACGCGATTTCTCAGGGCGATGGCGACGGCCTTCTTGGCCTTCTCCTGCCCGATGATGAACTTGTCGAGCTCCAGGACGATTTCAGCGGGAGTCAGCTCGTGCAGGTCCCGTTTCATGACAATTCCTCCAGCACGATGTTGTCGTTGGTGTAGATGCAGATTCCCGCGGCAATCTCCATCGCGCGTCGGGCGATTGCGGCGGCATCGAGGTCTGAGCCACCGAGAAGCGCGAGTGCCGCGGCGTAGGCGTACTGGCCGCCGGAGCCGATGGCAATTGCGCCCTCGTCCGGCTCGATGACATCGCCGTTCCCGGAGATGAGCAGAATGCGCTCCCTGTCGCCAACCAGCAGCAGCGCTTCGAGACGGCGGAGCATTCGGTCGGTCCGCCACTCTTTGGCAAGCTCCACGGCAGCCCGCGTGAGGTCACCACTGAACTCCTTTATCTTGGCCTCAAAGCGCTCGAAGAGCGTAAATGCGTCGGCGGTGGCCCCGGCGAAACCGACGATTATGTTTCCATCGTAAATCGTGCGGACTTTGCGGGCGCTGCCCTTCATGACCGTCTCGCCCATCGTGACCTGTCCGTCGCCGGCGACGGCAAGCTTTCCGTCGCGCTGCACGGCTATGACGGTCGTGGCGTGCATCCCGCTGTCCCGACTGTTGCTATTTCGATTCATCGTGCCTATTCCTCTTGTCTCCCGCAGCGGACATCGCCCCATGCGGGTGCGCCTCGGCGTAGATTTGTTTCAGCCGCCCCAGACCGAGATGGGTGTACACCTGCGTTGTGGAGAGCTTCGCGTGCCCGAGAAGCTCCTGAACGACCCGGATATCGGCGCCACGCTCCAGGAGATGAGTCGCGAAGGTGTGCCGCAGGGTATGCGGTGAGGCGTGCTTGGTGATGCCTGCCTCCTGGATGCGTTTTTCCAGTATCAACGCTACGCCTCGGCCTGTCAAACGCCGGCCCTGGGCGTTGAGGAAGAGAGCCTGAAGCTCACCCATGCCGCGACGCTGCAGCAGCGCCTGGCGCTCGGGCAGGTAGGATCGAAGCGCCCGGACCGCCCGGTCCCCGAGAAACACCAACCGATCCTTGCGACCCTTTCCGTGCACGAGCATGCGCCCGCGACCGATCTCGACATCGCCGAGATCCGCCGCGGTTAGCTCAGCGAGCCGGCACCCGGTGGAGTAGAGGATTTCAAAAATGGCTTTGTCCCGCAGGCTCTTGAAGTCGTCGCCGGTGATCCCCAGAAGGTTCTCGACCTCCTCGTCAAAGAGAAACCCCGGCAGGTCTCCTGAGCCTTTGAGACTCCGGATCTCGGCGGCGGGAGAGGTTTCGAGCACGTTGTGTTTGACCAGGAACCGGAAAAAACCCTTGAGCGCCGAGAGCATGCGGTTGATGCTGGCCCGAGAGAAGCCGCCGCGGGTCAGATTGGCGACATAGGCACGCAGGGTGTCACGGTCGATATCGTCAACCTCGTCCTGGTTCTCCCAGACCCACGAGAGGAAATCGCCTATATCTCGGCGGTAGGCACTCACCGTGGTGCCGGTCAGGTTGCGAACGCTCTCGAGGTATGCAAGATACTCTTCGGCCCGCTCCGACCAGCGCAGTTTCAGCTCAGCCATGGTTGCCTCCCCTGAGCTCCGCCTCGAGCTCCAGTGCCAGTTGCATGCCGACGGGGGCGGGGCGTCCGTCCGCGCCGCCACCACCGGAGTCCTCACGGGCGCCGGCGCCCGCGCTGCCGGCGCCGCTGTTGCCCGCGCCCGCGGCCAGCCCCCACTCCTGCATGACGTCGGCCATGCCCGTGACGCCGGAGGCGCCGTCGGAAAGGAGCCCCCGCGCCCCCGCACCTCGCGGGCTCGTTTCGGAGACCCGGTGTACGAACAGGTCCCGGCCCTGGTCGAGAGCGTAGTCGGCGGTGATGAGCGCCCCGGAGCGCTCGGGTGCCTCCACCACGACGGTGCCGCGGGAGAGGCCGCTGATGATGCGGTTGCGTTCGGGGAAATTGAACTGCCGGGGAGGGGTTCCCGGCGGATACTCGCTGATGATCGAGCCGCCGCGCCCGACGATCTCCTCGGAAAGCATCCGGTTCTGTGCCGGGTAGATAATGTCGATGCCGCAACCGAGGACGGCGAGCGTCGGACCACGCCCTTCCACGGCGCCGCGATGTGCGGCGGTATCTATGCCGCGGGCAAGACCCGAGACGAGCGGGGCGCCGCACACGGCGGTCTCCCGCCCGAGAGCGTGAGCGGCGGCGCGACCCTCATGGCTGGGCGTACGGGTACCCACAACTGCGATCATGGTCTCGGTACTCGGAACGGGGTTCCCCACCACGAAGAGCACAAACGGCGGGTCGTAGATCTCTGCGAGCCACGGTGGATATGCCGGTTCTCCGAACATCAGGAGCGTCACCCGGCGCTGTTCGAGGAAGGCGGCGTCGCGATCGACGCGCGGTCCGAGCCGCCCGGGATCCCACTCTCGCGTCTTCAGACGCCTGCCGATGATGTCGCCGATGTCGTCACGCGAGAGCTTCAAAAGCGCATCGAGTGACGGCAGCGACCGATACAGGACGTGCTTTTCCTGTCCGCGAAGGAAGGTGAGGTGGCTGACTGCAAGCGCACGTTCGGTATCCACTGTATCTGTTCTCCTGCCTCTACTCTCCGAGAATGCGGCGACGGTTCTCCAGCGCCGCATCCCTGATTTCCTCCGACTCCGCGGTCTCAGCCGCGTTGCCGTAGGCCTCGGCCGCCGCCTCGGGGCGTCCGAGCTCCAGAAGCACCCTGCCCTTCAGCATAAAGGGGCGCGCCCGCCCCGGCTCCGCCGTCGTCGCCCGCTCGAGGAGGTCCAGCGCCCCCTCCGGACGATCAAGCTCGAAGGTGTAAAGCACCGCGAGCCCGTAGAGCGCATCCACGTACTCCGGGTCGAGCTCGATGGCTCGCTCGTAGTAGCGCTCGGCGGTCTCGAAGTGCCTCCGCGCCTCGCTCTCGCTCCCGACGGAGCTTCCCAGCTGCCCCGCTGCGACTGCTGCGCGGTAAAACACGATCGGGTTTACCGTCTCGATCCGGATGGCCTCCTCCAGCGCATCCAATGCAGGGCCATACATGCGTCGCGTCATGTAGGCACGGCCCAGCATCTTGTAATACACGGCCAACTGGCCTGTTGCTTGTACTTTTTCCTCGACGATTTCACGATAGTTCTCGATCTGCCGCTCGAGCTCGGCGATACGTTCCTCTCCCACGGGGCCGTCTCCGGGTTCCATCTCGGCGAGATCCTCGAGGGTTTCGGACCGGCCCTGGTCGCATCCGGCCAGTGCAAGCACCGCCAGCAGCGCAAGCAGCGCCATCGCGAGAACCGCGCTGCGAACTCCTCTACCTCGAATCCTCACGTCCTTACCCCCTCGGGTGATACGCACGGTGGTACGACTTCAGGCTGCTCGTCTCGATGTGCGTGTAAATCTGGGTGGTGGAAATGTCGGAGTGACCGAGCAGCTCCTGTACGGCCCGCAGGTCGGCACCGCCTTCGAGAAGATGTGTCGCGTAGGAGTGACGCAGGGTGTGCACCTTGGCATCCACCCCGGCGCGGCTGCACAGCTCGTGGAATCGCTTCCACATACCCTTTCGCGACAGACCGTCGCCGCGGTGGTTGAGGAAAAGGTAGCTCGTGCGCCGCCCCGGCCTGGCAAGCTCGCCGCGACCGTACTCGAGATAGCGCTCGAGCCAGGCAACCGCCTCTCCCCCCACCGGGACGAAGCGTTCGCGATCTCCCTTGCCACGCACCCGAATGATTCCTTCCTCGAGGTAGAGCCGATCGAGCGTGAGCTCCACGGCTTCGGAAATCCGCAGGCCGCAGGAGTAGATCAGCTCGAACAGGGCGCGATCACGAAGACCGTGCGGTGTATCGACGTCTATGTGGCCGAGGAGCGCCTCGACCTCCTCAACGCTGAGCACGCCGGGCGCCCTCTGCTCGGTCTTCGGCATATCCACCGAAAGCGCCGGATTGTCGTTTCGCAGCCCCTCGAGCACGAGAAACTGGAAGAAGGAGCGAAGCGCCGAGAGCACCTTGGCGATGGTGCGTTGCTCGATTCCGTTGTCACTGGTCTGGCGATGCACCAGGTAGCGGATGATGTCCACCGATCGTTGTGTTGTCGCCTCCACCTCCTGCGCGTCGAGGTAGTCGAGGTACAGGCCCCCTTCACGCACGTAGGTTTCCACCGTACGTGGCGAGAGGCGCAGCTCGACCATCAGATAATCCTCGAAGCGCCGGCGAAGGTCCGCGCGGGAGATGCCGTCCACCGTTTCTATCCCTCTCCGTTCGACTTTCTGCGGTATCGCAGCACGGCCGGGATGCCGAACTCCTCGGAAAAGGACGGCTCCTCACCGAAGAGATCCCGCTGGTCCTCATCACCCCGACCGCTGGTCATCTGCACCCACTCGTCGAGGGAGATGAACTCCTCGCTCTTGCGCTCGCGCGTCTCGGAGGAGGATTTCTTGTTTCGATCCTCGTTGTTGAAGCCGGTCGCGATGACCGAGACCTTCACCTCGTCCTCCATGAGCTCATCCATGGCGCTGCCGGCAATGACGAGGGCATCGTCGTCGGCGTTCGCGGTGATGATGTTGAGAACCTCCTCATACTCGGTGAGCGAGAAGTCCGATCCACCGGTGACGTTCACGAGGATGCCCTTGGCGCCCTCGATGCGAGCGTCCTCGAGGAGAGGGTTGTTGATGGCGTTGGTCGCCGCATCCACGGCCCGGTTCTCGCCGTTACCGGTGCCGATGCCCATCAGGGCGTCGCCGCGGCCGTTCATGATGGTCTTTACGTCGGCGAAATCGATGTTGATCTCGCCGGGCTTGGTGATGAGATCGCTTATGCCCTGCACACCCTGGCGGAGCACGTCATCGGCGAGCAGGAAGGCCTCCTTGATGGGCGTCCGGCGCTCTACGATGTTGAGCAGATGCTGGTTGGGGATGGTTATGAGGGTGTCTACTTCCTCACGCAGCCGTTCGATGCCCTCTTCAGCAAGTCGCGCCTTGCGCTTGCCCTCGAAGTTGAAGGGCTTGGTGACCACGCCCACCGTGAGGATGGAGAGCTCCCGCGCGAGGCGGGCAATCACCGGCGCCGCGCCGGTTCCCGTGCCGCCCCCCATTCCGGCGGTGATGAACACCATATCGGCCCCGCGGATGACGTTCTGGATCTCTTCCTGATCCTCGAGCGCCGCCTTCTCCCCTGTCTCGGGCATTCCGCCCGCGCCGAGTCCGCCGGTCAGCTTCGAGCCGAGCGGCAGCCGTGTTTCGGCGTGCGACATCTGCAGGGCCTGCAGATCCGTATTCACCGCGATGAACTCGACACTCTCGAGGCCGTAGGCGATCATGCGGTTTACGGCGTTGGATCCGCCCCCGCCGACGCCGATCACCTTGATGACCGTATGGCTCCCGAAGTTCTCGTCCAGATTCGCGTTGTCTTCAACAATTTCGAACTTCATATCCCCTCCCAGTGTATGAAGCAGTCTCTATTACATGCTATTCAAAGAAGTTGCGGAGCCAGCCCCGCAATCCCGTGAGCATTCCTCCGGATTTCGGCTTGACCGATGGCTCGCGTGTCTCGTGGCCCATCGCCTCCTCGGCGAAGAGGGCCAGCCCCACCGCCGTCGAGTACTCGGGGCTGCGGTAAATATCGGCGACCCCGTGGTAATTGCCGGGCATGCCCACGCGCGCTGCGGTGTGGAACACCTCCTGCGCGAGCTCGACCGCCCCCGGCATGAGTGCACCGCCGCCGGTGAGGACGACGCCACCGAAGAGCCGCTTGAGATAGCCCTTCTTCTGCACCTTGTCCCGGACCATGGTCAGTATTTCCGCCATGCGCGGCTGGATGATATTGGCAATGTCGCTTCGCTTCGCCTGAAGCGGTGGACGCCCGCCGACGCCCGGGATAATGACCGGCTCGCCCTCCTCGACCATGGGGGCGTAGCAACAGCCGGCTTCCCGCTTGATGCGCTCGGCGGCTTCCATGGGCGTCTTGAGCATGATGGACAGGTCGTTCGTGACCTGCGCTCCGCCAACCGGCAGTACGCTCGTATAGTACGGCGCGCCGTCGATATGCACGAGCATGTCCGTGGTCCCGCCGCCGAGGTCGATGAGAAGCACCCCGAGCTCCTGCTCCTCTCGGGTCAGCACCGCCCGGCTCGAGGCAAGTGACTCGAGCACGATGGACTCCACCTTGAAGCCCGCACGATTCACGCACTTGACGAGGTTCTGCGCAGAGGTGACCGAGCCGGTGATGATGTGCACCTCCGCCTCGAGCCGCACCCCGATCATGTCGAGCGGATTCTTGATGCCGCCCTGCTCGTCGACTATGTACTCCTGGGGGATGACGTGGATAACCTCACGGTCCATGGGGATCACCACGGCCTTCGCCGCGTCAATGACCCGGTCCACATCTGTACGCGTGATTTCCCGTCCGCGACCGGTAACCGCCACCACGCCGCGGGAGTTCAGCCCCTCTATGTGGCCACCGGCGATGCCGGTGACGACGTTCTGGACCTCGCGCCCGGCCATCTGCTCGGCCGCCTCAACGGCGGCATCAACCGACTTGAGGGTGGCCTCGATGTTGACCACCACCCCCCGGCGCAGACCGGTCGACGGCGCGGTTCCCACACCGATGATCTGGAGCTGGTCGTTCTCATCGTACTCGCCGATGACAGCCGACACCTTGGTTGTGCCGATATCGAGGCCGACGAGAACGTCACTGGGTTGCACGCTCACCCCTCCTTCGTGCGATACACGATCTGTCCCGTGCGGAAATCAAGCTCTTCTATCTCCGCCAGACGTCCGTCACGGTCCAGCGCGTCGAGGACCATTATAATATACTTGCAGAGGGACCCGTCCACCTCGCTGCCGATCCGTACCGGCGTGCCGTAGCTCACCGGATAGAGGAGGACGTCGAAGCTGTGATCGCCGGTACGCACGATGCGGTACTCCGAGATCTGGTCGAATAACACCGGATAGTCCATCTTAAGCCGCCTGACATCGGCAAGGAACTCATGGAGCATCGGCGGGAGCTGCACCCCCGGCGAAAACCCTTCGAACCGAATCCCGGAAACGAGGGGCAAATCAAGATCCGCAAGATTGCCGCTGATTTCAAATACTACGCCCTCTTCGTCGACTGCAACTGGAACGCTTCCGGTTTCACTCGCCGCGAGGGTGACGAGCAGCGGTTTGCGCCCCGCAATTCCTATTTCGAGGCGGTTCGGGAACACTTTTTCCACGGAGGCCGCCCGCACGGAGGGATGTGTCTCGAGATTGCGGGCCACTTCGGCCGCATCGACGGCGAAGTAGGCGGGAGCCTGTTCGAGGCCTGCGAGGCGCAGGAGCTCCTCGTCGGCGAACGCCACTTCGCTCTCCACCGAGATCTCCGTGATACTCATCTCCGGCGCAATCACGAAGTGAAAGGTGAGCTCGCCGATCAACGCGAGCGCAAGGACGGCGATGAGCAGCATGAGTATACGGCTGGTGCGGTCACTGCTGCCGGATTCCCGGCCGCTCGCGCTGCGGCCGCCGGCACGTGCTCGCCGCGCCTCGCGGTTGGCGCCCCCGCCGCCCGACCACTCGCTGCCCCCCGCGCC
>JAAAOH010000256.1 GCA_009908925.1 Spirochaetota bacterium
GGGGACGCCGGAGTACCGAAGCGTCAGCACCCAGTCACCGAGGTAGTGCGTCGCGTCTACATCAACCCGCGTGAGGTTAAAATCAGACTCACGGCGATCGTCGGTGTTGAAGAAGTTGAATGACCGTAACAGATCGCCGAACCCGTTCTTCGGCTCCACGCCGACCTTGTCGGCAAGCGCGGGCACATAGCGATACATGAGCCCGTTACTCGATGTGGACGATATCGACATATCGAGGAACTCGTAGACGCGGGTCGTGAAACTGAACTCGAAGTCCAGGCTGCTCTGAGTGAAGCGCTGCAGATCCATCCTCAGGTCCGAGTTGACGCCGAAGCCGAGGTTGACTCTGCGTTTCCAGAACGGGTCCGTCTCGTAGTCGACGTCCAGTCCGACGACGGCCTCCGTGGGACGGAACGCCTCGTCCGAGGTTTCCTCGAAGGTGTTCGCCATATCATCGAACTCGTAGCCGACGGCGTGCCTCGCACGGAAATCCGCGGTCAGCCACCACAGCTTCAGGTTCGTCTCACTCGAATCCGGGCGGTCTTCCTCGATATCGTAGACAAAGCGCTCGCGTAGACTGACATTGTCTCCGAAGGCAAGCGTCTCGGTCACGCGTAACGGCTCGTAGGTCCAGAGATCGTTCTCGCGCAGCGCCGAGGTCTGTAGCCTCGAGGTCAACGGACCCGTGATCAGCGTCAACGTACCGTCGTAGCGATTATCGATCGGGGGGAGGTTCCCTACCACTCTTAGCGACTGCGTCGCGTTCCAGTAATCGACCCGCAGATCCCCGGCGATATTGTGATCCGACACATCCTCCGTCGTCCATTCGATAAGTTCGTTACGATATACCGGATCGTCAAACCGATCCAGGCCGTCGTACGATCGCCTGAAGTATGTCGCGTTCAGCGTGTAGGACAGCGTTGAATCGCCGATGTAGGCATTGTCCTGCGCGGGATACGTTCTCACCGTGAAATCGTTCCCTACCGTCAGTGAGCTGTAGTCGAAGGAATCGGTGCGCAGTTGCTCGATGCCGGGATCGTCGAGGTCCCACTCGTTGTACAGATCGCGGTAGCGGCCGTTCGTGCGCACCGTGCCGTCGACTTCGAACAGGCGATCGTAAAAACCAAGTAGGTATGTGCCGGTAAGGCTGTTATCGGTTGTCAGCGTCGAGTACTCGTAGCGGAAGTCGATATCCTCGGGGGTGTCCCAGTCACTGTCGAGGTATTCATTGTCGATGCGAAGGGTCGGCCTAAAGCGATAACCGACCCGATACGACATCGGGGTCCGCGTCACGATCCCCTCCAGGTCGCCCCGAATCTCCGGCGGCCTGAGCGCCTCGCCGTCCCGACCGTGTGCAGGATCTTCCGGCGCCCCATCCTCACTCCACGGTGGTCTGAGCTCAGGAGGCGCGGCGACACCGCCGTCCTCGCCGTCATCCCCGCCGCCGGGCGGCTCACCGCTTTCAACACTTTCACCGCTCTGGTCCTCAGGACCAAACTCACCTTCGACAAGGGTGCCGGCAGCCGTGATGCGCAGATTTGGAAGTACGAGGTTCTCGGGAAAGTAAAACTCCGTCTCGGGACTGCGGTCGGCCGACAGCACTTCCGGGCTCAGCTCCGAAGCGTCTATTTCACGGCTCAGCCACCGAGCGGAAATCTCGAGCCGGTCTACGTCGAGACGCTCGACGTAAGGCTCCAGCGCGGGCAGCTCGGAGCGGTACCGACCTACCGCCCGCCAGTCGAGGTCGCTCTGCTCGGCGCCGGTCGACTCTTCGACCTGCTGGTCGGGGTCGATAAGGGAGAACCAGTCCATACTCTCCGCGCGATCCCCGTAATCCTGCATAACAAACGGATCGGAGAACCACTCCAGGGTCGTATCTACGCTCAAACCGCCCTGAGAAAGCCCCCACTCGAGGGCGAGGTTGTAGCGAAAAGGTAGACGTGCGTCGCCGATCTGCGTGCTGTTCCAGCTCACGCTCGTAGAGCCGTCGTCCTCAACGTACCTGTCGGTGTAGAGCAGCCCACCGCGATTGTAGATATTCTTGCTCACTCCCAGGCCCAGGGTCGCCTGGAGGGTATCCGCGAATCCGAGATCCTCGTAGTCCGCCTCCAGACCGATGTAAGCGCCCAGCGTCGTGTACACATCGCTTAACAGCTTGAGCGTGTTCCCGTCGGCGGCGACGTCCCCGCCGGTCTCGGGATCCTGCACTGGTCTAAGAAATAGCCCGTCGATCTCCCGTGGCACGCCCTCGCCGGCGTTCTCCGCGAGTTGAAGGACCGATACTTGGGACTCCTCGGGATCCTTCCGACCGACCAGATAGGTGGTTGTTTGCACGAAGGCTCCCTCGCGATTCTTCACCCCCACTACGGGGTTGAAAAAGAGTCTGTCCCCCGGTCGGAAGAAAAAGGGCAGGTACAGTAACGGTACACGGCCCACGTAGAGGGAGGCCCCCTGAAGGCCCCACTCCCCGGGCCCGAGCACCCAAATTTTGCGCGCCCGGATGCGATAGTAGGGTGGCTCGCCCTGCGAGGACGTGATGACTCCGTCTTCGAGGGTGACGATGTCGTCGGGGGATCTGGTTATGTAGGCGCCGGAATAGCGAAACTCGAGGTCTCGGCCACGAATCTCCCGTTCCCGGCGCGAGGTGCCCTCGAGGAACACACCCTCCCAGTCGTCGAGGTATATCGTCAGCTGATCTCCGGTGAAGCGTTCGCTGCTCGTTCCGCGGTCTATGACGTATTCGATGTTGCCCCTGGCGGTGATGGCCTCGGTCTCGCGATTGAAGACGAGCTCCTCCGCCGCGATCGTGTGAATCACCCCTTCCTCGGGATCCTCCATGCGCAGCACAACGCCACCCCGAAGTCGCACATAGCGCTGTTCAATCTCGGTAAGCTCGAAGTAGCTGGATTCCAGCGCCGACTCGATGATAATCTCACGCCCACCCTGGCCTGTCTCCGGCTCGCTGTATTCCAGACCGTAGTGCTCGAACAGCCGTTGCTCGAGGTCCCGGCGTGCGCCCCGCGTTGACAAGTCGAGTCGGTCGAGCCACAGCGAAAGCTCATAGAAGCTTGCCGTGCGAATGTCCTCGGGAAGGGTCTCCTCGGTGGCCGATTCGACGCCTTCAGATCCGGCCTGCGAATCCCCGGCCGCATTGGCCTCCTGCGCCCTAAGTGCGGGCGCTCCAAGCAGCGCGAGGCTAAGTGCCAGCGCAAGCGCCGGCACGCCGAGACCGTGAACCACAGGTGCTGGTGCGTCGGTTGGTCTCTGTCTCATCACAGCATTCGTTGTCCGATGAAACGGCCCGTGTATGATTCCGGCACCGCCGCAACGTCCTCCGGCGTCCCCTGCGCCACAACGCGCCCGCCCTGCGCACCGCCCTCGGGCCCGAGGTCGATCACGTGATCGGCCTGCATGATGACGTCGAGGTTGTGCTCAATGACGGTCACGGTATTCCCCTTGTCCACAAGCAGGCTCAGAACCTCGATGAGCTTTCGCACGTCCTCGAAGTGCAGTCCGGTGGTCGGCTCGTCGAGGATGTAGAAGGTCCGTCCCGTGCTGCGCTTCGAGAGCTCGAGTGAAAGCTTCACCCGCTGGGCTTCGCCGCCGGAGAGGGTGAGCGCCGACTGTCCGAGTTTTAGGTAGTCCAGTCCCACCGCCTGCAGCGTCTCGAGCCTTCGCGCGATCTGCGGGACGGCGGAGAAGAACTCGAGCCCCTCCTCGACGGTGAGCTCGAGGACGTCGTGGATGTTCTTGCCCTTGTAGTACACGTCGAGGGTCTCGCGGTTAAAACGCTTGCCCCCGCAGACGTCGCAGGTCACATACACGTCGGAGAGGAAGTGCATCTCGATCTTGATCGTTCCGGCGCCCTCGCAGTTCTCGCAGCGTCCGCCTTTAACGTTGAAG
>JAAAOH010000088.1 GCA_009908925.1 Spirochaetota bacterium
GGTTTCGACGCGATCCAGTCGGCCTCTGCTCGTGGTGAAGAAGTCCGTACGGATCGCTGTGATCTCCTCGTCGACGTTCACGAACAGGGTGTCGTCAAGCAGGGCGATGTCATGAATCGGTGCCACGACGTTCCGGACGAGTGCTTCCTCGCCTCCGTCGGAGGAGCGGAATGCGTACAGCTCGCCGTCGTCGGAACCGCCGTAGAGGCTCGAGCCTGCCAGAGCAACCACGTTCATTCGGTCCAGTGCGGGATTCTCGAGGATGCTCTCGCGATTGAGGAAATCGCCGTCGAACTCGTAAATCGTCACGCGCCGTCCGCCCGCACGTGTTTCAAGCAACACGATCTGTCCGGTCTCCGGCGCCACCGTCAGATAATTGACTCGCCCGACCGGTACGCGGTCTACGAGATTCCCTTCGACTATGTCCACCACGACCAGATCTCCCTCATGGACGGCGGCTGCATAGCGCTTGTTCTGCAGTACCTCCATGTGGTTCATGGCGAACAGAGTCTGTGCCTCTCCGAGAATGCTGCGATCTTCGAGGTTCCAGTAGCGGATAGTGCCGTCGGCGGCAACGTAGGTCATGATCGTGCGCTCGCTTGCGGCGACCGTGGCGTAGGTCACGATGCCCTGCGGCACCGGCGGGTAGGGCAGGCTGCTGCCGTTGCGGGAATCGAAGTACCGCATCCCGGACATACGGGACTCGGCCACTACGATGAAATCCCCGGATGGAGAGTATTCGAGGACGGTAGGTGCTGCCTGCAGGGCCTCCGAGAAAAGCATGCGTCCCTTGTCCAGGTTCCATACCTGCAATTGGTAGGTGGAGCCGGACTCCTGGCTCACCACTGCGGCTTCCGTGCGTTCGGGGTGAACGGCAAGCTCGGTTACCGCCGCGGTGCCGGCCTGCACCGTGCGAATGATACGCTCCTGCTCGATACCCCAGACCTTGATGCGCCCGTCGGTGCCGCCGGAGACAATGGATTCAGTCGCGGGATGGTAGGCGATGGCGCTTACCGATCCGACATGGGAGGTCTGCACCGTGACTTCGGCCGTCGCACAGGAGACACCGAAGGTCGAAAGCATCAGAACCGCAAGCACCAGGAACCGTATCGTACGCTTGATCTTCACTATGGCCACCGTTCCGCTCATCTGCCGCTTAGAAAGAGGATATCGTTAAATAATGCAAAAAAGAGCAACATGAATACAAGTACCATCCCGACCATCTGGTAGCCATACACCAGCTTCGGGTGGAGCTCCCGCCTGCTGAGGCCTTCGACCGCATAGAGCAGTATCTGGCCTCCGTCGAGAACCGGTATGGGGAGCAGGTTCATGAAAAAGAGGGCGACGCTGAGAAGGCTGAGAAAGCTGAAAAAGGCGCGCAGTCCGCCCCCGAGCCCCGTGCTCATGCCCTGTGTGGCCACCTCTCCCACGAAGTAGGTGATGCGGATCGGACCGGCGACCGCCTGGGTGACGTCCACGCCCCGGAAGAGCATCCCAACGCCCCGCACGGTAACGGAGAGTGTCTCCCAGGTCTCGCTTGCGCCGCGGGCGAGCGCACCAATCGGACCGAGGTCCGGCGTGCTGACGGTCATCGGCTCAAACGTGATGCCGAGGGCGCCGAGTCCGGCTACATTGGGCGCGGTGACCGTGCGCCGGGTGCCGTCGCGGGTGAGCACCATCGATTCCTCTTCCTCGTTCTCGGCAAGGGCCTCGCCGAGGGCGATGGAGTGGGGAATTTCGCGGCCGTTTACCTCCGCCACGCGATCTCCGGGACGGATGCCCGCCTCCGCTGCCGGGCTCTCCGGCTGGACGTTATCCACCACGGGCTCGATCCACGGATACACCCCGATCTGTCCCGCTCCCGTGTTGGGATCGAGCTCGGGCGTGACGGTGAACTCGAGTGTCCGGGAGTCTCGCTGCACCACGACGGTGAGATCCCGCTTGGCGGCCGCGGCAACTTCCTGTCGGAGGTCGCGGAAGGAGCCGATCTCAGTGCCGCCCACCGACCGGATGACATCGCCCGTTTCGAGGCCGGCTTCCGCGGCGGCATCCGGACCCTGCCCGGAGTTATACTCGGAGGCCAGCACGATTCTGTTGTCGAAGGTCTGAACGGAGAAGCCGATCCACCACACGATCGCGAGCACCACGACGGAGAAGAGCAGGTTGACGGCAGGCCCGGCAAAGGCGACGAATATCCGATGAAGTGGACGCGCGGCGAAGAACGAGCCCTCGTCCTTGGGGATACTGCGCTCTCCGTTCTGATACGCCTGTTGCAGCGCCTCGTCCCCGCGCATTTTGCAGTACCCGCCGAGAGGGAATGCGGATATGCGGTACTCGGTACCCTTGTACTCGAACCCGAAGAGTTTCCGTCCCCAGCCCAGCGAGAAGGCTTCAACGTCGATTCCGACGAGCTTTGCCACTATCAAATGTCCGGCTTCGTGTACGAATACTACGATGCCGAGTCCTATCAGTCCGATCAGTATGTTCAACAGCATAAGCTATCCCGTGAAGATAATCATGTAGAGGTAGTAAAAGACAGGGGCAACGTACAGCGGTGAGTCCGCCGAATCGAGAATCCCTCCCCGTCCCGGAACCAGGTTGCCCGAGTCCTTCACCGTCGCCGCGCGCTTGAGTGCGCTTTCGGCAAGGTCTCCCAGGATGACGGTAAGTCCTACGATCGCGCCAAAGATCACTCGGACACCGATCGTGCCGGGAAAGACAGTCGGCGCGAGCAGGCCGGCGGTGACGATGACCAGGATCGAAGCCAGAAATCCGCCCGCGAAGCCCACCAGGCTCTTGTTGGGGCTGACCGCGAGTATCGACCGTGAGTTTCTGCCGAAAAGCATGCCGGTTACGTAGGCCAGGCTGTCGTTGAGAAACACCGAACACAGGAATACCACGATGAGGATGGATGGAAAGGGCAGTGTCGTCATCTGCACGCCGTAGAGCGCGAAGAGCCCCGGGTAGGCGAGCGCGAAGAAATAGGCCGCGAGGTTCGGCAACGCCGCTTCGAAATACCCCTCTTTCACCGTGATCGCGGCACCGGCAAGAAAGGCAGCCACGGTGATAACGGCGGCTGCGAGCACGAGCTCGCTGCCGGCGTCGGTCAGGGTTGCGACAGTGGCGGCCGCGGGCGGCACCGCCGCCGCCAGAAAGCCCAGCGAGGGAAGTGCTCCCGCACGCAGACCGGAGGCGCGAAACATCCCGATCACCTCCATGCCGGCGAGGCCCGCTGCCAGGGTCACGATGATGTTGAAGGTCAGGTGATTCGCATAGGGCAGGAAGAAGACAGCGGCAAGCAGCGCGGGTGTTGCCAGGAAGAACAGCAGCACCCGCTTCACGGAGTTCTTCATCGCACCCCGCCGAAATTCCGCTTCCGCGACTGGAAGTCGTGCAGCGCGTCGACGAGATCGCTTCCTTCCCAGTCGGGCCAGAGCTTCGTACTGAACCACAACTCGGCGTAGGCCAGCTCCCAGAGCAGAAAATTGCTGATCCGGCGCTCGCCGCCCGTTCTGATTACCAGATCGAGATCGGGGAAGTCGGGACGGTCGAGGTAGCGGGCGAGGAGTTCGGGATCCGGTTTCTCACCCCGGGTGTAGTCCTCGGAGGCCGAGAGGCGTGCGAGGGCGCGAAGGATCTCGTCACGGCCACCGTAGTTGATGGCGAGATTCACCCTGGTGCCGGTGAACCCGTCGGTGTCGCGCTCGACCGCCTTGAGCTCCTTCTGCACGGTCTCCGGAAGTCCGTGCAGATCCCCGGAGTGGAGGACCTTGATGTTGTTTTCCTCGTAGAAGGGGAACTCCTTGCGCAGATTCGTGCCGACGAGGCTCATGAGGAACTTCACCTCGTCGGGAGTGCGGTTCCAGTTCTCCGTGGAGAAGGTGTAAAGAGATACAAA
>JAAAOH010000155.1 GCA_009908925.1 Spirochaetota bacterium
GAGCCGGGCACTTGCCTCGGTGGTGACCTCGTCCTTCGTTCTCAGCGAAATAACCGTCGAAATGAGTGTTCGGAAGGGATCCTGAGAGTCGGCGGCGACGGTGGACACCGATGGCGCGCGGCCTCCCTCGAGATGCTCCCGCAAAAGGGGAACTATCTCGTGCCAGCGCTCATGCCGGCCGGCGCTCATGCGTCTTCGACGTCTTCCTCAACAGGATGCTCGCCTTCGCCGGCATCGCCTGCGTCGGCGGCTTCCTCGGGCTCCGGCGGCTTGGGCGGGTGCTCCGTCTCCAGCTTGCCGAACACGATCTGCTCCACTTCCGACTTGGGCTTGTCGAGCGAAAAGGATACCTCGTCCACCAGAAGCCTGAGCGCGCTGTCGAAGAGCTTTCGCTCGAGGATGGGAAGCTCCTTGACCTTGCTTCGATGATAGAGGGTGCGCACGACTGTCGCGATGTCGGTCACACTGCCTTTTTTCAGAAGATCGAGGTTCATCTGATAGCGCATTTTCCAGTCGGCCGTGACCGGCTCGTACTCTTCGGAAATGAGCTTCAGCGCCTTGTTGGCTTCTTTCGGTGGGACGATGGCACGAATGCCGAGCTCCTCCGCCTTGTCCACCGGCACCATCACCGTCATGTCGGTGACTTCGAGGTAGATAACGTAGTAGAGGAGCTTGCTGCCCTGAAAGTCCCGCTCCTCAACGGAGTCGATGCGTCCGACACCCTGAAGCGGGTACACTACGTGTTGTTTCTCTTGAAACGTTGTGTTCTGGGGCGTTTTCGTGCTCTTTTTCATTTTCGCTAATATATTCCAGGAGAACGCCTTCAGTCAAACCGTGAGGTCAGGCCGACGGGGATACGCGCGTCCTCGCCGCGCTCCGCTGTGCCGGGAAGGGGACGACGGCCTGCGAACTCGAGGTACTTGTAGGGGTGGATGTCGAGGGCATTCGGGAACCATCCCTCGACGCGGTTGAGGTCTATCAGGTTGATCGCCGGTGCGTGGCTTACCGGCAGTACCACCGCCGAGTCGAGAAGCATCTGCTCGGCATCGGCGAGGGTCTGGTAGCGCCGGTTGCCGGTCTGCCCCATTGAATCACGGATGAGCTCATCGAACTGCGAGCTCGCGAAGCCCGAGTCGTTGAGGTTGCTGTCCCTCGTCCACATCTGGAGAAAGGTCAGGGGATCTGCGAAATCACCGATCCAGCTGATCTGCCCCACCGTGTAATCGTCTCCCGAGAGCGAGTCGAAGTAGTCGGCGTAGGGGATGGACTCGAGCTCGACATCCACGGTGAGATGTTCCCGCCAGGCTTCGAGAAGAAGGGTGGTGATCGGATCATTCTCCGCGCCGAGCGGCATCCGTATCACGAGCGGCCCGAGTCCCTCCCCGCGGGGAAAGCCCGCGTCCTCGAGGATCTCGAGCCCCTCGTTCACGCGCTGCTCGGTGATGCCGGTGACGTCGTCGGGATAGTAGGGTATCGACGGGACGAGCGTTTCGGCGGGTATGAAGTGAAGATCCGGACTCCTCATCTCCTCCCATGGCAGCAGCAACGCGAGAGCGCGGCGGACCTCGTCGTCGGCGAGGCCCGGTCGTTCGGTGTTCATGAAGAAGTAGGTCGTCGCGAACTGGGGGTTCACCTGGATGGTGTCCTCGTATTTCACCTGATCGAGGAGCATCCCGCCGGCCACCCAGTCTATCTCCTCGTCATTGAAGCGTTGCGTGAGATCGGCGGACTCATCGCTGAAAATGAAGCGGAGTCGGGGAATCTCGACCCGTCTGCGGTCCCAGTAGCGCTCATTCTGGGTGAACAGCATTTCCTCGCTGCTGCGGCTCTCCACTTTGTAGGGGCCGTTCCCGATGACTGCCGGAAGCTCGTCGGGATCCCCACTCTCGAGCATGTCGGGGTGCAACGCCACAAAACTGTGGTGGCACAGAATATCGAGGAAGTGGCCTGCGGGATGGGCGAGCTCGACGCGCAGAACTCCAGGGCCTTCGACGTGGATACCGACGGTCTCGGGATCGGGCTCCCGGCCCGTGCGGAACTCCTCCGCGCCCTCGATGACATCGAATAGGAAGGAGTAGGCCGATTCGTTCTCCGGGCGCAGGAGCTCGAGCCAGGTTTCGCGAAAGTGGTCCGCGGTGACACGGTCGCCGTTCGTGTACCGGGCGCTGCCTCGGAGATAGAAGCGATAGGTGAGTCCGTCCGGGCTGACCTCCCATCGTTCGGCGACGCCCGGTACGGGGTCGAGGGTCAACGGATGGTAGCTCACCAGCCCCTCGAACAGGGCCGTGTAGAGCTGCGCTTCGGTGGACGTGAAGCTCTTCTGCGGGTTGAACTGTATCTCCGTCGAAAGATAGCTCGTTACGAACTCTACGTCGCGTTCCGATTCGTCGCTTTCGTCGTTCTGAGCCTCTTGAGCGCCCACGGCAAGCGTGAGGCCGGCGAGAAGCAGCGCCATGATGGTTCGTTGCATGCACTCTCCGCTCTCAATATATCAGCTTCCGGTCCCCGATGAAAACGCGCAGGTACTACATCGGGCCAACCAATGTGCCGACAATTGGATTGTGATACGTCTACGCAGCATTCTGGTGCTTCTCATGGTTCTCCTGACGGCGCTTGCGGCTCCGGCACAGCAACTTTCCGAGGTCGACTTCTCCGACGCGCACATCGGAGTGGCCGGCCCGCGATCCTTCTACGTGCGCGGTCTGGAAGCCGACGGTGAGAGTTTCTCGGTCCTTGTGACCCCTTCGGATAGCGGTGCATGGGAGGTCGAGCGCGTCGTGGATGAGGCGGAGAACCTGGTTCCGCGGCGGACGATTCTGGACCTCGCCACCGTGCGCCGGGTGGACGACCGCACGCTGGAAATCGACGGCGTGGTCGTCGGTGATCGGGTGTACAGCGGCCGTCTGCAGATCGGCCCCGATCTGACGGTACGGCCCCTCGACGGGGTTGCCGCTGGGGATGCGGAAGCGGTCAATGAGCAGCGAGCCGAGGGGCTCGCCGCAGCCGGAATCGGTTTCGGGCCCGAAATCGACCGCCTCGAGCGGGAGAACGACCGCCTGCGGGACGAGAACGACCGCCTGGCAACTATCGTGTCCGAGCTTCGGGCGGAAAACGAATATCTGCGTGGCGAGGTCGCCCGCCTGCTGACACGGGTGGACGAGCTCGAGGCCGCTTCCCCCGCGGGGGGCGAGGGCGCGCGCGGCCCCGCGACGGACGGAGGGTCCGCCGAGCTCGCCGAAGAGGCGAAGCGTATAACTTCCCGGATCGAGGAGCTCTCGGCGCAGCTCGCCGAGGTTGAGGAACGCCTCGCCGAGCGCATCGACTCGGTCGCCGGGGCCGAGGGCGGGGCCGGCGACCGGGATGGCGGCGCCGCCGGTGACGGTGCGCCCGCAGCCGGGCGCGGTCCGGAGGATCTGCGGCGGCGCGTAGCAGAGCTCGAGCTTCGAAATGCCGAGTTGCAGGCGGAGAAGCTCGCCCTGCAGGATCGAATCCTCGACCGGGTCGCCGACGGCGGTTTCGTGGAGATGATGGCTCCGCGGCTTCGCACGACGCTTCTCGATGATCTCTCCAGTGCCCGGGTACAGCTCGGCGACTGGCGCCTCTCCGGGCGGAGTGCAGTCCAGACCGATCCCGAGCAGTACTTCGCGAAGCTCATGCTGCCGGCGCCCCAGCGGACGCGCCCGACGCTCTACAGTTTCTCCGCGCGCGCTCTCGACGAGGGCTGGGTCGGGCTCGGGCTCCACATTTTCGTGGAGGAGACGGGCAAGACCGGCTACGGCCTGGGACGATCGCTGCTTGTCTGGTTCACCCGCGATCCCGACGTCTACCGAAACCGACTGACCTACCTTCAGGTGTATC
>JAAAOH010000144.1 GCA_009908925.1 Spirochaetota bacterium
GCTCGACCTCGATCGGGAAGAAGCCGAGGTCACCCTCGAGCCCGATGCCGAGAAGCCCACCGTTGCCCTTGCCTTCAAGCTCGAAGAGAGCCAGTACGGACAGCTTACCTACCTGCGGGTTTACCAGGGATCACTCAAGAAGGGCATCGAGCTCATCAACACCCGTGACAAGAAGAAGATCCGAATCGGACGGCTCATCCGGATGCATGCCAGTACGATGAGCGATATCACCGAGGCGCCTCCCGGTGACATCGTTGCCATGTTCGGCATCGACTGTGCCTCCGGCGATACCTTCTGTGCACCGGGTACCAACTACTCGATGACATCGATGTACGTGCCGAATCCGGTCATTTCACTCTCCCTCGCGGCAAAGGACAAATCCTCGGAGGAGAACATGAGCAAGGCGCTCAATCGCTTCTCGAAGGAAGATCCGACCTTCCGGACCTACGTGGACGACGAGTCGAACCAGACCATCATCCAGGGTATGGGCGAGCTGCACCTCGACGTCTACGTCGAGCGCATGCGACGCGAGTACAAAGCGGATGTCGAGACCGGGATCCCCCAGGTTGCCTTCCGCGAGGCCATCTCGCAGAGGGTCGAGTTCGATTACACCCACAAGAAGCAGACCGGTGGTGCTGGACAGTTCGGCCGGGTCGCGGGCTACATCGAGCCCACCGAGGAGAACTACGAGTTCGTCAACTCCATCAAGGGTGGTGTTATCCCGCAGGAGTACGTGCCGGCGGTCGACCATGGCTTCAGGATTTCGATGGAAGAGGGTGAGCTCATCGGGTTCCCCGTGATCGGCGTGCGGGTGGTCATAAACGACGGCGCGACTCACCCGGTCGACTCCTCCGAAATGGCATTTCAGGCCGCCGGTGTCGGTGCATTCCGGCAGACTTACCGCAAGGCAAAGCCGCACATCCTCGAGCCCATCATGAAGGTCACCGTGGAAGGACCGACCGAGTATCAGGGCGCCATGTTCGGCAGCCTCAACCAGCGTCGAGGCATCATTCTCGCCTCTTCGGAGAACGGGGCGATGTCGATGGTAGAGGCAGAGGTGCCGTTGTCGGAGATGTTCGGTTACTCTACAGTCATCCGTTCGCTCACGCAGGGAAAGGCCGAGTTCACCATGGAGTTCCTGAAATATGGTAAGGTACCCCAGAGCGTGACCGAGGAGCTGATCCAGGAATATCAGCGCAAGAAGAGCTCGCAGAAGAAGTAAGGAGCAGAATAATCATGGTGAAAGCAGAGCTGGTTAAGCGAAGCCCCCTTCGGATTCTCGAACGTTCGATTCACGGCAGCCTCCCCCCGGGCAGTCTCGGTGCCATCGCCTCTCGCAAGGGCGTAGGGAAGACGGCCTGCCTGGTCCATCTTGCGACGGATAAGCTGTTTCAGGGCAAGCATGTCATTCACGTGTCCTTTGCCGCGCGCACCGACCATATCATCAGCTGGTACGAGGACATCTTCAAGGAGATTGCACGGAAGCGCGATCTCGAGAATGCGATGACGGTGCACGACGAACTCATCAAGAACCGCGTCGTGATGAACTTCTCGCAGGAGGGGGTGTCCCCCGAACAGGTGTTCCGCTCGGTTCGGGCGATGATCAGCGACGGCCACTTTGCCGCCGATATCATCATCTTCGACGGCTATGACTTCCAGTCGGGTACCGTAGAGGACTTCGAGAAGATAAAAGCCTTCGCCGCAGAGCTCGGACTTGCGGTCTGGTTCAGCGTCACGCTTCCGGACACCGCTACCGATGAGCAGGGCGTTCCCTCGGTGCTTGGTGCGTATCTGCCGGAAATTGACGTGGTGATAACACTCACGCCTACCGAGCACTACGTGAAGTTCGACCTCATCAAGGACTACGAGCACTACCCGCAGGAAGACCTGCATCTCAAGCTCGACCCCAAGACTCTGCTCATCGCCGAAGAGGACGAGTAGCGGGCGCGCACGGGTTTGCAGGCCCCGCCCACGCGTGCGTGTCAGCGTGAGCGCTCTACCCCCACGCGGGAACACAGGTGAGAGACGGGACAGCGACCGCACCAGGGTGACACCGGCGTGCAGACCTGCTGCCCGAACCGTACCAGAAGACCATTAATCTCTATCCAGTACTCATGCGGCAGGCTCTCCTCGAGAGCCTGCTCAGTCTGTTCGGGAGTGTTCGTCTCGACGAGTCCCAGCCGGTTCGGGATGCGGTGCACGTGGGTGTCCACGCAGATGGCCGGTATCCCGAAGCCCAGCCCGAGCACGAGGTTCGCCGTCTTGCGGCCGACGCCCGGGAGGGCCAGAAGCGCCTCGCGGGTGTTCGGCACGCTTCCGCCGAACTGATGCGAGATGGTATGAGCAATCTCGCGAATGCTCCGTGCTTTGGTGTTATAGAATCCGGCGGGATAGATAAGACGGGCGATCTCTTCGGCGGATACCGCGGCGAGATCCCGGGGGGTGGCCGCGCGGGAGAAGAGGCGGGCACTTGCCTCGGTGGTGACCTCGTCCTTCGTTCTCAGCGAAATCACCGTCGAAATGAGCGTCCGGAAGGGATCCTGAGAGTCTGCGGCGACGGTGGACACCGACGGCTCGTGGCTGCCTTCGAGATGCTCCCGAAGACGGCGAACAATCTCGTGCCAGCGCTCATGCCGGCCGGCGCTCATGCGTCCTCGACGTCTTCCTCAGCAGGATGCTCGCCTTCGCCGGTCTCACCAGTCTCGCCGGCCCCGCCGGTTTCCTCGGACTCGGGCGGCTTGGGCGGATGCTCCGTCTCCAGTTTGCCGAACACGATCTGCTCGACTTCCGACTTGGGCTTATCGAGCGAAAAAGATACCTCGTCCACCAGAAGCCTGAGTGCGCTGTCGAAGAGCTTGCGCTCGAGGATGGGAAGCTCCTTGACTTTGCTTCGATGATAGAGCGTGCGGACTACCGTCGCGATGTCGGTCACGCTGCCTTTTTTCAGAAGATCGAGGTTCATCTGATAGCGCATTTTCCAGTCGGCCGTTACCGGTTCGTACTCTTCGGAAATGAGCTTCAGCGCCTTGTTGGCTTCTTTCGGTGGGACGATGGCACGAATGCCGAGCTCCTCCGCCTTGTCCACCGGTACCATCACCGTCATGTCGGTGACTTCGAGGTAGATAACGTAGTAGAGAAGCTTGCTGCCCTGAAAGTCCCGCTCCTCAACGGAGTCGATGCGTCCGACACCCTGCAGCGGGTACACTACGTGTTGCTTCTCTTGAAACGTTGTGTTCTGGGGCGTTTTCGTGCTCTTTTTCATTTTCGCTAATATATTCCAGGAGAACGCCTTCAGTCAAACCGTGGCGTCAGGCCGACCGGCAAACGCTCGTTCCCGCCGCGTTCGGCCGTGCCGGGAAGGGGACGGCGGCCTGCGAACTCGAGGTACTTGTACGGGTGGATGTCGAGGGCGTTCGGGAACCATCCCTCGACGCGGTTGAGGTCCAGCAGGTTGATTGCCGGTGCGTGGCTTACCGGCAGTACCACCGCGGAGTCGAGAAGCATCTGTTCGGCATCGGCGAGGGTCTGGTAGCGCCGGTTGGCGGTCTGGCCCATCGAGTCGCGGATGAGCTCGTCGAACTCACTGCTGGCGAACCCCGAGTCGTTGAGGTTGCTTTCCGACGTCCACATCTGGAGAAAGGTCAGGGGATCTGCGAAATCACCGATCCAGCTGATCTGCCCCACCGTGTAATCGTCTCCCGAGAGGGAGTCGAAATAGCCGGCGTAGGGGATGGTTTCGAGCTCGACATCCACGGCGAGATGCTCCCGCCAGGCCTCGAGGAGAAGCGTTGTGATCGGATCACTTTCTGCCCCGAGCGGCATCCGTATCACGAGCGGCCCGAGTCCCTCCCCGC
>JAAAOH010000184.1 GCA_009908925.1 Spirochaetota bacterium
GCCGGAGTCTGAGGTCGAGTCGGTGCGCGATCAGATTGACGCCGCCGAGGCGGCCGGCTTCGGCGGAACACTCCACGTGGCTCACGTTTCGGTGCCGGATGTTGTTCGTCTCATCGAGTCCGCCCGCGAGCGGGTCGGATTCCGCATCAGCTGCGAGGCGACCCCGCATCACCTGCTCTTCTCCGAGAATGCCCTCGACCGACCGCAGGGCATGCTGTTGAAGACCAACCCGCCGCTTCGCCCGGAGGTGATGCGCGCCGAGCTCTACGCGCAGCTCAGTGACGGGCGGATCGACTTCGTTGCGAGCGATCATGCTCCCCATACGCTCGAGGACAAGCTCGAACGCCACGCGTCGGGCATGCCGGGGGTCGGCGTCATGCATTCCATGCGCGCCCGCCTCGAGCGCGAGGCCCTCGACGGACGGTTGATCGCGAGGTTGTTTCACCGGGGTGCGGAAGAGGTGTACGGCGTGGAAATCGGGGAAGAGGCGAGGGTGACGCGCCCGGAGGCACAGCTCGAGTATCCCGCGAACCCATACGCATTGGATGAAATATAATCTCTTGAGTTTTTAGCGCTTCTGTCGTATACTAGAGTTGTGGGTGGTTCGTCGGCCACCCGAGGAGCGAGCATTCCTGTGACAGACCCGAAAAACACACCCGACGGCGTCACTATTCCATTCAAGGACAATGTGGAACCGGAGCTCCAGCGCTCAAGCGACACCCTTCGCAGCGTCTTCCGGGCGGTGCCCGTGGGTATCGGTCTCGTGGTCGATCGGGTGCTCACGCACGTCAACGAGAAGCTCCAGCAGATGACCGGCTACAGCGCAGATGAGCTCATCGGGGAGAACGTGAGGATTCTCTACGTCTCCGACGAGGAGCACGAGGCGGTCGGTGCCTACAAGTATCGCGTCCTTGCCCGGGACGGCGTGTGCGGGCTCGAGACGCAGTTCCGCACCAAGGACGGGCAGGTGATGGACGTCTATATGCGCTCGGCGGTGCTCGATCCGAACGATCTCGGAGCCGGCGTCGTTTTCACGGTTCTCGATATCACACAGCAGAAACAAACCCAGCACGAGCTCGAGCGCGCCGTACAGCAGAAGGACACCTTGCTGCGCGAGGTCCATCACCGCTCGAAGAACAACATGCAGATTATCTCGAGCCTGCTCAATCTCGAAGCCGAGCGCGCCGGCCACACCGAGGTCTCGGGGTCGCTTCAGAAGATGCGGGCGCGGATACGCAGCATGGCACTCGTACACGAGAAGCTGTATCGGAGTGACGATCTCGAGCGCGTCGATCTCGCCGAGTATGTGGACAAGCTCTCCGCCGACGTGGTGTCACTCCACAGCGCCGCTCTCGAGCGAAGGGTGGACGCCGAGTCCATCTTCGTGGACATAGACTTTGCGGTTCCCTTCGGACTGATTCTCAACGAACTCCTGACGAACGCGCTGCAACACGGATTCGACGCCGAGGCACGCGGGACGGTGACGATTTCGGTAACGCGGAGGCAGGAGTACGTGTACCTGCGTATTCGTGACGACGGTCGCGGTGTTCCCCCGGATTTCGACATCGCGGAGACCTCGAGCCTCGGCCTGCAGCTTGTCTCGGCGCTCGTGAGCCAGCTGCAGGGCACCATCTCCGTTCACGGCAACGGCGGCACGGAGTGGGAGATCGCGCTCATGGATATGGCCTACCTCAGCAGCCGCACCTCAGGCTGATTCGGAATACGTACGCCCCTCGAGATACGCGAGGATGGCTTCCATATGGCGATTGCTCTGTTCGAACGGGGCCGCCTCGTTGAGAATTTCCCCCCGCGTTGCGACGTACGGATCCCCCTCTGTGAGGTCACCGAGCGATCCCTCGACGAGCTCCTGCGCGCTGTCCATCGTTGCCTCGAGGTGAAACTGCAGCCCGAGAACCCTATCTCCCACGGAGAAAGCCTGGTTCACACATGCATCACTGCGTGCGAGCAGTGCTGCCCCCGCCGGCAGTGAGAAGGTTTCTCCATGCCAGTGCAGGGCGGCGATGGACGCCGGGAACTGCGAGAACAGTTCGACCGGGTTGTCGGGTGTCGTGTCTGCTGCTACCGGGGCTGCCGCCGCGCGGCCGCCGGCTCCGCCCCTGTCGCCGCCGGCACTCCGGGGCTCGATAGAGACCGGAAACCAGCCGATCTCGCGGTAGTAATTCGGGTAGACCCCGGCGCCGAGGGCGGCGGCGATCAGCTGGGCCCCGAGGCAGATGCCGAGGACGGTCCTGCCGGCCGAGACTGCGTCGCGGATGCACTCGCGCTCGGCGGTTATCCAGGGGTGCGTGTCGGTGTCATTGACGCTCATCGGCCCGCCCATGACGATCAGCCAATCGTAGTCCGCGACACGGGGGAGGGGATCCTCGGGCTGACGGCTGAAGAAGCCGGTGGTAGTGACGCTGTGACCGCGGGAGGTGGCCCACTCACCGATAAAGGCCGGGCCTTCGAAGGGAACGTGCTGAAATACGTGGATCCTGAGAGCCGCAGAACTCCGGGATTCAATCACCATGTCTCTTCCTTTCAGGCGGTGTTACCCGCACGAACGTAGCATCCACCGTGCCGATCGTCTATGTATCGCCCCTCGAAATCGACCGATAATTGCGGTAGCGTATGAATATGAAACGAATCCTCGCCACGCTTCTGCTTCTCATGCTCCCGTTTCTCGCGGTGGCCCAATCTGCATTCGACGCCAGGATCGGCGGAAACTTCTATCGCTACGAGCGGGCATATCTCAGTACGGGCTTCACCTATCTGCTGACCCTCGAGGAGGGAATGGAGGCGAATGTCGGCGGTGATTTCGGCATCTCGACCCGCAGGGAAGACGGCGAGATCGAGCCGAGTTTTCTCGTCCCGGCAAATCTGGGCCTGAATTTCACCTTTCCGCGGGAAGCGGTGAACTTCTATGTCGGATTCGGGCTCACGCCGGTCTTCGCCTTCAATCCGGAACCGGACACGGAGTTCTCGTTCCTTATGGGACCGTACGGCAAGACGGGTCTGCGGGTGCGAGTCCACCCGATCATGAGCTGGTTTCTCGAGTATCAGCAGGATCTGCTCATCGGCGGCGAGCAGTGGATAAACACCTCGACCCGCCTGAACACCGGGATTCACTTCTCATTCAACCCGGAGTCCTACCCGCCGGCGCGCTCAGAAGTACAGACCGGCTCGCAGCCCTAGAACAGGGAGCACCGGCGGTGCGTCTGCGTTGTCGGTGACGATGCGGTCGAAGCCGGCGTACACGTGCGTCATCCATCCCCAGCCGCGGCCGGCCGGCCACAGTTGGCGATAGCCGATGTCTATGCCGACGGCAACCTCGCCGGAGGTCCCCGAACCCTCGCTCTCTCCCGGCACTTCTACATACATCGCCCGACCGGTTACAAAGCCGCCGGTGAGGTCCTCGAACGGAAAGAACCGAATGATGCCTCCGCCGCGAAACGGATAGAACAGCGGCCTGTCACTGGTTACGTCAACCGTGCTGTCGTAGGTCGTCTCGAAGAAGTCCTCGTTGAACATCGTCACCTGCCCGCCGAGCTCTACCGCTCGGCCGAGCGGTACGGTGGCCTCGAAGCCGTAGAATCCGAGCACCCACGAGAAGGGGTTGAGTGTTACTGAGAGCCGGTAGGGCTGCGCCGTCGCTTCGGGGGGGGAGGGTACGGCGAGGAGTGCGCCTGCGACGGCGAGTACGAAGAAGATGCGTTTCATGGAGCATAACGCTATCGCCGCGGTGGTGCGTTGTCAAGCTCGGGCCGGACACCGTATAGTGCGGACACCGTATAGTGCCCTGCACACCCGAGAAATGATTCCCGAAAAGGAGATCTTCGTGAAAGTAGCATTC
>JAAAOH010000234.1 GCA_009908925.1 Spirochaetota bacterium
GCCGAGCCAGGTGGTAGCGCCGACAAACATCTCGACTGTGCCGACGGTCATGCCTTCGAGCAGGTCCATCGCAAACCCGAGCTGAGATGCCGGGTAGACTTCGAGGGTGAGTCCGCCGTCGGTCTTCTCGGAGACCAGGTCTGCCATTCGCTCCGTTGCGAGCACATCGATGTGGCCCGGGGGATCGATGAGTCCGACCTTCAGTACCACCGGCTCCATTTCTTCAGCCTCGCCGCCTTCCGCCTCGCCTGAAGCGAAGAGGGGCATCGCGAGCAGCGCAACGATCACCATCAGAAGCAGTGTCCGTTTTCCTGTCATAGGGAAACCTCCTTAGGGTTTTCAGCGCGGCCCAAATCCGCGCACGTAATGAAATCGTATTCATTCTGACCGAAGCCTGAACCCCTGTCAACGATTTCTTTTCTATCGATACGCCATTATCGGTACGCGTTATTGGAGTTAACACCCTTTTTTACGCCGAAACCACCGCGAAGTCGGGCGAAGGCGCGCTGATCAGACTTGAGCTAGTGTATTCGATTTCATTTTGAGCTTTTTTTATCGGTTCGGCGCCGCGCACGACCCGCGGATCACGAGCTCGGTGGGGAGGCACAGCCTGATGGGACCATGCCCGTTCCATTCGTGTTGATCGAGGATTGCACGAACCGCGCGCTTTCCCATTTCGTAGCCGGGAACGCGGACGGTTGTCAGAGGAGGGACGCAGAAGGGTGCGAAGTCGACATCGTCGAAGCCGCTCACCGAGATGTCATCCGGGACACGGAGCCCGTACTCACCAGAGGCCGCCAGAGCGCCCAGCGCGAGAGCATCACTCGCCGCGAAAACTGCGGTCGGGCGCCGTTGCAACGCGAGGAGCTGTGACATCGCCATCTTGCCTTCCATGGGCGAAGGCTCACGCCTGGTAATAATGGCGGGGTCGAAAGCGATACCCGCTTCCTCGAGCGCCCGTCGATAGCCTTCGAGTCGCTGGCGCACGCGCTCGATGCGGTCGAAGTTTCCGGCAATCAAGCCGATACGCTCGTGCCCCAATCCGATAAGGTACTTCGTCATATCGTAGGCGGAGCGGTGGTTGTCGATACCGACGCAGTCGAAGTCCGGGTCTGCCGCCATCTGCCAGGTCAGCACGAGTGGTACCCCGCTTTCCTGCAGGGTTTTCAATTCCGGGCGGTTTTCATCAGTGGTCTCCGCGACGATTACGCCCGAGAGATTCCTCTCACGAAAAAGCTGTATGAGCTTCCGCTCGGTGGCTTCATCGTAGCGGCTGTTGGCGATGACAAGAGAGAAGCGCGTGGACTCGAGCTCCTCCTGTATCCCTTCGATGAGCTCGGAGTGAATGGAACTCCGCACCGTAAAGATAATCAGGCCGATCATCGAGTTTTTCTGTCGCGTGAAGTCGGCGGCAACGGTGTTGTAGACATAGCCCACCTCCTCCATGGCCGCCGCCACCTTCTGCCGTGTGTTGGGCTTCACGAGATGCGGTGAGTGCACGACCCGTGACACTGTCGCCTGGGAGACACCTGCCCGGGCGGCGACATCACGCATGTTCTTTCGATCCATACTGCCTACCTCGATGCGCGCTGCGTCTGCGTCGCAAGCCTGCGTGGGCATGGGCCGTCTGTCAAGTATCGTCTCCGGGGCACATATCTCGCTCCGGCCTTGCCACACCCCCAATACTCGTGCATGTTTATGTAATCATATGCGCGCATGGTGGCTCGCCGGCATATCCGCAGCCCTTCTCTCCGTGCTCACTCCGGGCCTGAACGCCGCCCCGGGAACACCCCCGGACATGCCCGCAGGCGGCGGCGGGAGTGGCCACACGGGCGCGCCGGTGGCAGGCCACGTTGATCTCCGACATGTGGACTTCGATGCCGAGCGGCCGGTGGCGCTGGACGGAGAATGGGCCTGGTTTCCCGGCCGTCTGATTACCGCCGCGGCGGCCGCGGCCGCGCCCACCGCGGGGGCGGACGGGGGCACAGAGGAAGCAGACGCCTCGGCGGCCTACCTCGAGCTTCCCGTGTCGCTCGACCCTGAGGAATCGGTCGGTGTGGCGACACTCGTTCTCACCGCCGTGCTTCCGGGGCCCGAACGACTCTACGGCCTGAAGCTACCCTACATGGCCTCGGCCCACCGCGTCTTCGTCGACGGCAGGGAGATCGGAGAAACCGGATCCGTCACTGAGCCCTACCGCGCCCAGTACCTCCCGCAGGAGCTCTTCTTCACCGCGGGCGCGGGGGCGGTGGAGATCGCTATACAGGTTGCCAATAGCCACCACCGCCGGATGCGCCTCAATCGGGTGTACCTCGGAGCGGCTCCGCGCGTGCGCCACCTTACCCACACTCGCATGATGAGGGATGCGCTGCTGCTCGGAAGCCTGGCGCTGCTTGCGATATATCACCTGATCGTGTACTTCCTCCACCGGCGCGACCGCGCGTTTCTCTTCTTTGCCGGTATTGCCGGGGCCGCCGCAGTTCGGGTCGGCATCACGACGGAGCGGGTGCTGGTTCGGCTGTGGCCGGCGATGCCGCCGGAGCTCATGATGAAGCTCGGCTACGCGCCGGTGTTCCTCCTGCTCCCGCTGATCGTGCTCTACCTGAGGGAGCTCTCGCCCTTCGATACACTCAAACGTCCGGCACAGGCGGCCAAGTGGTTGGGACTGGCGCTGGTAGTTGTCATGCTTGTGACGCCGGTGCGCGTCTACGATTGGATCTTCCAGTACGGTCTCGTGCTGATTCTCCTGTGCGCTACGTATGTGCTGATCCTGCTCTTCCGGCGCCCCGTATTCGATTACACCCGGGGCTCGCTCGTCATTGCAGTCGGAGGAACGCTGATTCTCCTCACTGGAATCAGCGACTACCTGCGCGAGGTCGGGCTGATTCAGGCGCCGGAGCTTCTGTCAACAGGCATTCTCGCCTTTCTGCTCCTCCAGGCGTACTTCCTCGCCTGGCGCTTTCGCAGCGCGTATCGTGACAAGACCAATCTCGTCGGAGAGGTGCAGCGGCTGAACCGTGACCTCGAGCTTCGCATCTCCGAGCGCACGCGCGAGCTCGCCGCGGCCAACGACCGGCTCGAGCGCATCTCGCGCACCGACGGGCTCACCGGGATCGCAAACAGACGGTACTTCGACGAGGCCTACGAGCGGGAGTGGCAGCACACGGTACGCGACGGCTCCCCGATAGCCGCCATTCTCGCCGACATCGACTACTTCAAAGCCTACAACGACCACAGCGGCCATCTCGAGGGCGACGAGTGTCTGCGCCGTATTGCGGAGGTCCTCGAGGGCGCCGCACGACGCCGCACCGACCTCGTGGCCCGCTACGGCGGTGAGGAGTTCATGATCCTTCTGCCTGACGCCGAGCTCGAGACCGCGGATGTCGCGGCCGAGGATCTGCGCCGCCGCATCGAGAAACTCGCCATACCGCATCCGGCCTCGCCGGTGGGCCCGGTCGTAACGGTAAGCTTCGGTGTTGCGGTGATGCGTCCAACTGAGGCGGCCGATCCGTCGTCTCTCCTGCGCGAAGCCGACACCGCGCTCTACCAGGCGAAAGCGCTGGGACGAAACCGCGTGGTCTCCGGACCGAACGTTTCCGCTCCGATCGAACACCATGAGCACTCAGATGCCTGAAACCGCCCTCATAACCGGCGCGACGAGCGGCATCGGCCGGAGCTTTGCCGTTGCGCTTGCAGCGGAGGGGTGCAACCTTCTGCTCACCGGCCGGCGAGAGGACCGGCTCGCCCGGCTCAGTGCAGACATCGCCGCCGAGCACGATGTCGAGGTCGAGTACCGAATCGTCGAGCTCACCGACAGGGAGGCGATGCTTACCC
>JAAAOH010000061.1 GCA_009908925.1 Spirochaetota bacterium
CAGTGTTGGCGGCCGGGGGCCTCAGGACTCTGTGTCTTTGTCGATGTATTCGTCGAGTGACGGGAGCTCGCCGGTCGCGGTTTCTGCGGCCTTGCGATTCTCCTCCTGGATGGCCTCGAACACCTCGCGCCGGTAGACCTTGACCGCCCGCGGCGCCTTGATGCCGAGTTTCACCTGGTCGCCCTTGATATCGACAACCGATACCTCGATCTCGTCACCGATGACGATACTCTCGTTCGTGCGTCGTGCGAGAATCAGCATTACTCTCTCCGCGCCATTTCTTCGACGATGGCGTGCTTCGTTTGCCAGCGCGGATCGAGTGAGATGGCCTGACGACCAAGTCGCCTGCTTCGATTGATCACCACCGGGCCCTGCAGATTCGCGGTGATTTCGGACCCGTCGGTCGGAATGGTGACGACGGCAAAGACCAGCACATCGTCCTCCTCCGGCTCACCGATTTCCTGGTAGTCCTCGTCGGGGATTTCGAGAACGAAATCCGGGCGGAACACGTAGGGGTTGATCAGGACGAAGGCGACCTGCACGTCGTCGAGGCTTTGCAGCCAGTAGAAGGGCTTCTGATGAGCGTCGAGCAGCGCGTACCTCGTGTGCGACTCGAAACCGTAGAGCCCTGATGGAAAGTCGATGAGCTGGCGCTCGTCGATCGGGATCTTGCCGTAGGCCTTCGTCTCAATGGTCATCATACCTACCTCAGGAAGTCGAGAAGTGTTCGCTGGAGAATTCTGCCGGCAGTGCTCAGTGACGCCTGGTGCGTGTACTCGAGCATCCGCAGGTCCGTGATCGCGCGGGTCATATCGAGATCGACCTCTTTGGAGTTCATCTCGGCGACCTGGGGAATCTCGCGCTCGGTTCGGGTGAACACGGTCTGAAGCCGCGTGTCCTTCGCACCGAGGCTTGCCAGGTTGGACAGTACGTTGTTCAGCCCGTCGTCGATCCCCCGCAGGGCCGAGCCCCCGATATCTATTGTATCACCTTCGTAGAGTCTGTCCCGCAGATTGATCACCATATCGAAAACGGATCCGCCGAAGGCGTCCGCCGAGGCCGCGATGTTCTGCGGCGGCGGGTTGTCACCGTCGGCGAGCACGCCGAGGTCCTGGAGCACCGTGCTTCCCTCCGCGTCCTGCAGCCACATCTGGTGCGGCGAGGTCGTCTCGAGCACGAGCGAGCTTTGCACGGGATCCAGCCTGGCCTGCACGGCAGCCTCGGAGTCGTTGATCTTACTGATCACCGCATGAATATTGTCGCCCTGGGTCAGCCGAATGTCCACTCCGTCGACGCGTATCGTTGAGTCCTGCTGCACCTGGTATCCGGTGGCGTCGGTAGTGGAGAACACCTGCTGGTTCTCGGCCCAGAACACCTCGTTGCCGGGAAAGTTCATCTCGATGAAGGAGCCCTCGGCGATCTCGGTGCGGTTCTGCTCTATGTTGCCGAGGTATTGCACGTCGGTGATGATCTGACCGTTTGCACCCTGCACATCGCCGCGCACCGCCCGGAAGGGCTCCGCATTCGTCTTTGTGCCGGCGAACATGGAGTTGCCGTCCCCGTTTCGGCCGTTCGCGAGCTGAACGAGCTCGTTGAGAAGCTCATTTACCTCCGTGGCCATCTTCTGCCGGTCTGAGGTGGTATAAGTGCCGTTCGCGCCCTGGACCGCGAGCTCGCGGATGCGTTGCATGATGTCCACGGTCTGCTTCATGTAGGTCTCGGAGATCCGATAGTTGTCCTGGGCGTACTCGATATTGTCCCGGAACCGCTCGAGGCGCGTCTGGTAGCTCTGGTAGCGTGTCGAGTGGGCGGCCGCGAGGGGGTCGTCGCGCAGATTCTGGATACGGGTCTGCGAGGCCATTTTGTTCTGGAGCTGGTTCAGGTCGAACTCCCGACGCCTCGCCGCGAACTGCATATCGTTATTCGTCAGATGTGTGCTGATGCGATACATCGCCTATTACACTCCCATACGGTTTATAATCGTGTCGAGCATGCGGTCCACCTGTGTCACGAAACGGGCGGCCGACTGATACCCGTGCTGGAACTTGATCATCTGCGCCACTTCCTCGTCGATGTTGACGCCGCTGATCGACTCCCGCATATCGCGAAGGTCTTTCATGATGTCTTCCTGGGTCCGGAGGGCACGCTCGGCCTCCTCGCCCTTCAGCCCGATTTCCGCAACGGTGTCGGCAAAGTAGTCGTCAAAGGTCGATATCTGCCCGACGTTGACAGCGTGGTTTCGCAGCTTGGCGATCTCGAGCGCTGCCGATCCGTCACCACTCTCCCCGGGTTGCCCGGCTTCCCCGAACGAGGCCGCAATGGCGGAGGGTTGCTGCTTCAGCTCCTCGTTGACCTGTATCCATCCGGAGGGATGCTGCAGGGGTGCGACGGCGTAGCGCACCTCGTCACTTCTGAGGTCCTGGACGGCGTCGGGCTGCTGCCAGGTATAACCGTTTTCCGCACCGGGGCCCGCGAGGAGGCCGGCATATCCGGCGAGGAACTGACCGGAGTCCTGAATGTCACGCAGAACGAAGTCCGGATTCTCCTGATCTGCGGCCGGCGTGGCTTTGAGCTCGAGCTGATTGTTCCGGTTGAGTCGGGCGGCCACCTCGGCGGTGGAGTTGTTGACCCGCTCGATCACGTCGCCCACCGTGTCGGTAGGCGCGTAGTCGATCTGGATGTCCTCCGTGGGCCCCGGAAGGGTCATGGTGCCTCCGATGCCGATCTGCTGCTGCGCGTTGAGCTCGTTCGATCCGCTCAACCGGAATACGTAGCTCACGTCGAACTCGCCGTCGCCGTTTGAGTCATAGTTCCCGAGCGCGTTCAGCACGCGCGGGTAGTTCACGAAGAAGTCGGTCCCGGTCTCCTTGTTGAGCCCGTAGCCCTCTCCGTGGATCTCGTTTACGAGGTCGATGAAGTTCATCGCCATGTTGTCGAGCTTCTGAATCTCACCGCGGATATCAACGTCGCGGAGCTCCTGAAGCCCTGCGAGGCGGCCGCCCCGGAAGATTGCATTCTCGCCGGAGTGCTGCCACACCACGTTGCTCAGCCCCTCGTTCTGCGGATCAGGTACGGTCTCGAAGGGACGCGCGATTCCGCCCTGCACGATGTGGAAGCCGGAGGTGTGGATGTTGAACTCATCGGGGTCGCGTTCATCGATCGTAACGTTCACGAGCGTCGACAACCGCTCGACGAGGAGGTCCCTGCGGTCGAGGAGGTCGTTCGGATTGTCGCCGGCACCTTTGGACTTGGTGATTTCGCGGTTCAGGTCGGCTATCTCGGTGATGAGCTTGTTCACCCGGTCGGTGGTGGCCTGAATGTCGTCGTCAATCATCGTCCTGATCCGGTCGAGGTTCTGGTACCTCAGCTGGATTCCCTCGACGACCGCCTCGCCGCGCTGGAGCACCGCCTGCCGGGACGCCATCTCGGCGGGATGCACCGAAAGCTCCTGCCAGCCGTCCCAGAACCGATCCATGAGCGTGCGCACCGAAGATTCGGTCGGCTCGTTGTAGATCTGCTCGGCCATCAGAATGTATTTGTCGCGGGCCTGCCAGTACCCCTCGCCGTTTGCCTGGCCGATGATCCGGCCCTCGAGAAGCCCGTCGCGAATACGCTCGATCGTGGAGGCCTGCACGCCCTGACCGATCTGGCCCGCCGTTTCAGAACGGTTGAGCTGCGGCCGGTAGATCGGCTCCGCCGCCTCGAGCTCGATCCGCTGGCGGCTGTAGCCCTCCTTGGAGGCGTTGGAGAGGTTGTGCCCGACCACGGAGAGACCGAGGTTGTGGGTGATGAGGCTGCGCTTCCCGATTTCGATGCCGGAGAAT
>JAAAOH010000360.1 GCA_009908925.1 Spirochaetota bacterium
CGCCGCCATCGACCTGCACGGGCGCCTTCAGCCACCGCTCGACGTAGAGCCGCACCCAGGCGTCGTCGGCGTGCCGACGCACCGCCCGCAGCAGCAGCTCGTGGTCGATGGTGTCGAAGAAGCCCTTGATGTCGATGTCGAGCACCCAGTCGTAGCGCCAGCATCGCCGGCGCGCCGTCCGGATCGCGTCGATCGCCGAACGTCCCGGCCGATAACCGTAGGAATCGGTGTCGAACACCGGCTCCAGCATCGGTTCGAGACGGCGCCGGACGACCTCCTGGGCGACGCGGTCGGCGACCGTCGGGATGCCCAACGGCCGCGTGCCACCACTCGCCTTCGGAATGTCGACCCGCCGCACCGGCGGCGGCATATAGCTACCCGACGACAGACGGTTCCAGAGCTTGTAGAGGTTCGGTGCGAGCCGAGCCTCGAACGCCTCGATCGTCTGCCCGTCCACTCCGGCCGCTCCCCCGTTGGCCTTCACGCGTTTGAAGGCTTCCCAGACATCCCGCTTGGAGATCGAGAACGGCTTGGCCTGCGTCACGCGGCTCCTCCCGTCACCGGTTGGCCGTCGCCGCAGGCGGAACGCCACGGCCCCTTCGGTCCAGCGCCGTTACAGCGCCTTCGTCCCTACTACGGGCCGTTCTGCCCCTGTGCCCCGCATCGGTACTCGGGGCCTCGCGGGGATCGCCCGCTCGGCCGTCTCCCTTGGCATCGGGGCGACAGGTTCTCCTGTTCCGTACGAGAGCCTGATCCAAGGTCACGCCGCCTTCGAGCCGGACGCCGCGCAGGCCGGTCTTCAGGGCTCCGCCTGCACTCATCCCGGGATGACCACCAACCCCGGTTCTGACGTCGACGATACGATTTCGACAGTTCATCGGCGGTTCGCTTTCGCTCGTCTCCTTGGACCGCACCTGACGGGATCTTGGTCCCGCCGTTTCCGTGACGCTCACCACCATCGCTCTTAACGACGGCAGCTCACGGTGGTTTGGGATCGACGCCTGATCGCCGAACCCGAGGGGCCCTCCCTCATCTCTCGTACAGCACCGCACCTCCCTCCTCGGTCGTGCGTTCAGGACACACAATGATCATCGTGGTTCTCCCGATGCGTTCTCATGATCGGCGATAGGCGTCCGTCGACTCACTGATAGCGGACGCCTCAAGGTCCGTCGCGGCGCCACCTCGTGAATGAACCGAGCGAGGCGAGGTCTCGGCCGCGGTGATGAAGGAGCCGCCGTGCAGGGCCCGCTGCCAGCCGGTGGCATAGAGGTCCATGAGGGCGGCGTTGGAGAACCGGGTTCGAATCAACGTGCCGGCACGGCTTCCGATCTCCGTCTTGTCCCGCGCGTCGAGTGCTCTGAGGACGGCCGTGGCCACCGCGTCGGGCGCCAGATCGTCGACGATCTCGCCGGTTACGCCGTTCTGGATCAGCTCCGCGATGTCGTCGGTGCGCGAAACGACGCAGAAGGACTCCGCCAGCATCGCCTCCATGACGGCGTTGGGCAGGCGCTCGGTGGCTTTGGTCGAGAGGAACAGAAAGACCTCCGCCCGCTGCATTTCAACGAACAGCTGTTCGCGAGTGATGAGGCCCGTGAACGTCACCCGCTCGCCGAGGCCGAGCTCGGCCGTGAGTGCCTCCAGCGCCGGCCGCTCGGCTCCGTCGCCGGCGATCACCAGCGTCGCCTCGGGCCGGGCCGCGGCGATGTGAGCGAAGCTGCGGATGACGAGATCGATGTTCTTCTCCTTTTGAAAGTTGGCTGCGGTGCAGATTCGACTGGGAATGCGGGCTGGCGAGGGCCGGTCGGCGAGGTCGAGGGGGACGCCACGATGTGCCACGGTGACGTTGTCCATCGGCACGCCGAGCTGGCGCAGGAGTGGCAGATTGACCTCGGCACGGGTCCAGATCGTGTCGGCGATCGCGGCCGCCTGCGTGGCGAGACCGAACGGACGCGGCGTGAGGTCGTAGTTGCCGAGGTAGAGCGAGCGGTGCACCCGTGGGAAGAAGCGGGTGCCGGCGAGCAGCACGAGCGAGGGGTAGTGGCCCCAAAAAGCATGCACGACGTCGGGTGGATCGCGGCGCAAGCGTGCCGCGATCTCGGTCACGCGCGGCAGGAGAACGAGCGACTTGAAGAGCTCCTTCGGGCGGCGCCACAGATGGCGCAGGATCAGCCCGAGCACGAACAGGGCGATGGGCAGGTTGCGCGGGTTCGCCATCGCCGCCACCGTGACGCCGCCCGGATGGGCTTTAGCCGGCAGGCTCACCTCGTAGCGGCCCACCGTCTCTTCGTGATCGCGTTGCCGGCCGCGCAGCGCGTAGACGTCGACGGTGTGGCCCTTCGCCTCGAGTGCCCGCACGTCCGAGATCGCCCACGGCTGCACCGCCATTGGGTAAATCATGAACAAATACGCGATTCGCATTGCGTCTCGTTGCCTCGTGGTCGCTATGGGGTATAGCGGTGCAGAATTTCAGCTTGCAGTCATACACCGCTACAGGATGATGTGTAGGCTGTTTATGCTCCTTCCATGCCGACGAGGTGCACTGGTGCGCATTCTGGTACTTGGCGTTCGCGGGATCCCTGGGGTGGAAGGGGGGGCCGAGAAGAATGCAGAGAACCTTTTTCCGGCAATGACGGATCATTACGACGTACGTATGCTGTGCCTGCGCAAGTTCTGCGATGTCGAATCCTATCATGACATCAGGATAAACCGGGTCGGAACGGTGCGTTTGTTCGGCACGGACAAGATTCTATACTATATCGCTTCGATGTGGTATGCGATACGATGGTGGCCCGATATCATTCATTGCCAGGGCCTGAACGCGGCGATCCTGGTATGGTTCTACAAGCTCGTGGCGCGGAGGGTCGTCGTTCGCTACGGCTCGGTCGACTACCTGAACGCGAAATGGGGCCCGATCGGTAAGCTCGGCTTCCGTTTCTGTGAATGGCAACTGCGTTGGGCCGACGCCGTGATCGCCGTGACTCCGAGTCTGCGGGAGCGGCTGGTCAAACGCGGCATCGGGCAGCGGATGGTCGTCATCCCGAACGCCGTCGACGAGACCGACGAGGCGATCGACGAGCGGGTCCTCAAGCGCTTCGACCTCGTCACCGGCTGCTTCGTCCTGTCGGTCGGCCGGATCACCTGGCAAAAAGACTTCGGAACCCTTCTCGAGGCGTTCCAAGCGGCGCGGGCGGCGGCGCCCGAACTCGGCAAGCTCGTCATCGTCGGCGGCGATGACGGCTCCGGCTGTTTGGAGCAACTCCAGGCGAGGGCCGGTTCCGAGATCGTGTTCACCGGCCGGCTGCATCGCCGCGAGGTCCTGGCTCTCTACGCAACGGCCCGGCTCTACGTGAACAGCTCTCGCCACGAGGGGTTCTCGAACGCGATCCTGGAGGCGATCAGCTACCTTCGCCCCCTCGTCGTCAGCAACATCGTCGAGAACCGCGACTTGCCGCTCGCTGCCCATCAGTTCTTCCCGGTCGGCGACGTTCAGGCACTGCGGGGACGGATCCTGGCGGCGCTGGCGGAGCCGGAGCGCTTCGTCCCGGACCGCACCCGGTTCATGGTCTGGCCGCAAGTCGTCCAGGCGACGATCGATCTCTACGAGGCGTTGTTCGACAAGACCGGCGCCGAGTTCCTTCCGAAAGTCCACACGCGTTAGCCCGAAGTTTGTACTTTATAGACCATCAAGTCCCTGATCCGAATGAGAAAATCGGAGACTGCCTCCCCAGAACCCTCAGGGGCACCTCGAAAAATGGGGCAGCGCGGGCCGTTTTGGGCCATGGAGAGCACCGGATGACCGCTGCGCGGCAAGTGGGCGCCGATC
>JAAAOH010000361.1 GCA_009908925.1 Spirochaetota bacterium
GTACCAGACCGTAGACAAAGGCTACGAGACCGATCGCCGGCAGCAATCCCCGGGACGAGCCTCCCGGGGCGCGCGGGGCGCCGGGACTACCCGGACCGTCGGCTCCGCCTGCGCCACCGGTGCCTGCCCCCGCGGCGGAGTGGGAATGAATTAGCTCCGCGATCCGGTCGTTGAGTATGCGCTGCTGATTCGTGAGGATCGCATTGAGCCGGGGGAATGCCGGCCTGCCGCCGAAGAGGGAGCGTGGCGCCGCGTCCGTCGGCTGCGCAGGCGGGGCCGGCTGCTCGCCACTTCCCGGGGACTCCGCGGGAGTATTATCGCCGGTAAACGGATTCGGTTGCGCCGGGACTACAACGCAGAGGCTGAGTGTCGATAGTATAACGAGAAGGGAGGTGCGAAGGAGCGGCATGAGAATCCTCCGGGATATATGGTTCGGGGCCGCTGTGCTGGCGGTAACGCTCGCGGTCGGTGCTCCCGAGCGCGCCGTTGCGCATCCCCATGTCTACATGGACGCTCGCGTGTCGTTTCGTTTCGCCGGCGAGCGCCTCGAGGGCTTTGAGGTTGAGTGGACCTTCGACCGGATGTTCACCGCCCAGATTGCCATGGACTACGATACACCGCACCGCGGTGGGTTCTCCGAAGAGCTCGTGGATCGTATTCGAAGCGGTGCGTTCGACAATCTCCAGCACTACGACTATTTCACCTACGTCGTCACCAACGGCCGCATTCATCCCGTCGCCGAGGTAGAGGGTTTCACCGCCTTCATGCGAGACGGCCGGCTGGCCTACCGCTTCTTCGTACCATTTCCTGGTACGGCGGGAGACGCGCTCCGTGGGATACGCGTGCGAATGTATGACAGGACCTTCTTTGCCGACATCCGGTTCGACGACGAGCAGCCCGCAGCGGTTACAGCAGGTGACGCCGTTTGGCACAGAACCCGGCTGCTGCGAAACGAAGACATAGAAGTCGTCTATGACGCGAGTCATCCGAGCGTTCGTCGCGACGGGTCTGCGTACACCGGGATAACCCATCCCCACGAAGTCATCCTCGAATACCGGCGGAAGGCGCCGTAGAACCCCGCGTGGGGGGCGGCCCCGCCTCACCGGCGCAGAAGCCGCGATGAGTTGGCGAGGATACCGAGGTCGGGCAGCGACTGTGCGGCCGCGGCAAGCACCGGAGGCAGTATGCCGACGGCTGCAAGGCTGAGCCCGGCGAGATTGTAGGCGGCGGTGAAGCCGATATTCCCCCGCACCACCCGGAGTGTGCGTTTCGCCACCGCGAGCACCTCGGGAACGAGTTCCCAGTCATCACGCAGCAGCGCTACGTGCGCGGACTCCACGGCGACGTCCGTGCCGGCGGCACCCATTGCGATGCCCACGTCGGCCTGGGCGAGCGCGGGTGCATCGTTGACGCCGTCGCCCACCATCACCACGGTATGGCCCTGCTGCTGATACTCTTTCACGATCCGTATCTTGTCCTCGGGAAGCAGCTCCGCGCGATGTGCGATGCCGAGGTCGCCGGCGAGCCGGGCGCCCGTCTGCTCCGCGTCGCCGGTGAGAAGCTCGATGGTCGGGATGCCGAGCGCCTTCACGCGCGCGAGCGCCGCCGGGACCTCCTCCCGGACACGGTCGGCGACGGCGACATAGCCGACGGTGGTGCCGTCGCGGGAGACAGCGACGACCGTCGCTCCCTCGGCACTGAGCTCGCCGACCCGCTCCGGAACTGCGGACGCCTGCGTGTCGCCCGAGACCTTGCCGACCTGCACCTCGGTGGTGCCGATGGTGGCGCGCACGCCGAGGCCCGGCACCGCGGTGAAATCGGCGGGAGTGTCGAGGGTGAGGGACCGGGTCTCTGCGGCCTCCCGGAGTGCGCCCGCGATGGGGTGCTCGGAGTAGCGCTCCGCAGAGGCGGCAAGTGACAGCACCGCATTCTCGTCCAGCGTGTCGCCGCGGCCGTCGCTGTGGCCGCCGCGGTGGCCGCCATCAGCGGAAACGACCTCGAGCACGCGGGGTTTGCCGAGGGTGAGGGTGCCGGTCTTGTCCACGAGGAGAACATCGGCACGATCGAGGAGCTCGATGTACTTGCCCCCCTTTATGAGAAGTCCCCGCCGGGCCGCCGCGCCGACCGACGCGAGCATGGCGATGGGAGTGGCGAGGGCAAAGGCGCAGGAGCAGGCGACAACGAGGACCGCGACGGTGGCGAGCGCGTCGCCGCTCGCAATGAAGGTGGCCGCCGCTACGAGGGCGACCACCGGCAGATAGTAGCCGGAGAACCTGTCGGCCACCCGCTGAACGTCGCTGCGGTTTGCCTCCGCCTCCTCGACCATGCGCACCACCTTGCCGAAGGTCGACTCGGCTCCGATGCGCTCGGCCCGAACCCGCAATGCCCCGAGCTGCGGGATGGTGGCCGCAAATACCGAGTTCCCGGTCGCCACGTCCACCGGCATCGGCTCGCCGGTTATCGCGGACTGGTCGATGGTCGCCGTTCCCGACACGACGATGCCGTCCACGGGAATGCGCTCACCGGGCCGAACAACAACCGTTTCTCCCGCCGAAAGCTCTTCGAGGGCGACCGTTACCTCCGTACCACCCCGCTCGACGCGGGCCTGCTGCGGCGCCATATGCTCGAGGTTGCGCAGGGCTCCCCGTGCCTTCTCGGCGGTGAAGCGTTCCGCGAAGTCACCGAGTCGCATGAAAAACACCACGATCGCCGCCGTCACCCATTCGCCGGCGACCATCGCGGCGACCGCTCCGACGGTCATGAGGGTGTGGGCGAGCACCTGACCACGAAGTGTGGCCTTTACCACGTTTCGGAATATTGGGTATCCGCCCGCGAGGACGGCGGCAAGCGCAATGTACCACGGCACGGCCTCGGCGACGGCATCGAACAGGCCGAGCCACTCGCCGACGACCACGATGAAAAGAACCGCCCCGAAGGCGATGCCGAAGAGTGAGAGTACCTGTCGCGTGAGATCTCGCCCGCGGGAGGCGGCCCCAGCCGTCCCGCGCGCCGCCGTCTCCACCCCCGACCCCGCAGAGGCGTCACGCCCGGCGCCCGGTTCCCGCGGAACCTCGTAGCCGGCGTCCGCAACCGCCGTTCGGATCCTCTCGAGATCGAGGGTGTCCACGTCGAAGCGGATGATCGCCTTCTCGGCACCGAGGAGGACGTCGGCATCGGTGACGCCGTCCACCGAAGATATGGCCTTCCGCACGTGGGCGGCGCATTCGGCGCAGTCCATGCCGCGGACGGGAACTTCCAGCCGTTTCTGATTATTATCATTCATGTCGGGTATATATTACTACCGTGCCGCGGGGCGCGGGAAGAGCTCCGACCCGCGTCGCCGCATCGGCACCCGCCGCAGCCCGCGCCGCCGCAGAGAAAAGCTTGTAGCGGGGTCGGAGAGCGTGCTACATTATGGGTAACGTACATACCCGTTTACACTTCCTGGGAGGGGAATGGCACGGTCAAGCGCAGCAACTTACGACGAAAGTAAAATCAAGACACTGTCCTCGCTTGAGCACATCCGGCTTCGTACCGGTATGTACATCGGTCGGCTCGGTGACGGCACGAGCCTCGACGACGGTATCTACGTCCTGCTGAAAGAGGTCATCGACAACTCGGTAGACGAGTTCATCATGGGCCATGGCGATGCCATCCGCATCGTGGTAAGCGACGAGCTGGTCAAAGTTCGCGACTACGGCCGCGGCATCCCCCTCGGCAAGGTCATCGAGTGCGTCTCGGTCATAAACACCGGCGCCAAGTACAACGACGACGTGTTCCAGTTCTCGGTG
>JAAAOH010000111.1 GCA_009908925.1 Spirochaetota bacterium
TGTAAAACCCGCCGATTGCTCCCACATCGACGACGGTTCCGACCTGCACCCGTCCGTCTCCCGACGACGCGTTGAATTCATAGGAGAGTAACCCCGTGCCCAGGCCGCGACGCTCGTACACGAGCTCGGCCACCGTCCGTTGCCATTCCCGTTGTGGCAGGTCGACGCGGTAGATCGTCTCGAGTATCTCGTCGACGCGGTAGATACCGTTGTGCCGTCTCATTCGTCGATGGTTTCGCTGAGAAGCCGCACGAGTTGTTGCCGCGATTTGATCTCGAGCTTGGTATAGATCGAGCGCACCTGATTCGCGACGGTTCTCGGCGATCGTCCCCGCCGTTGTGCAATCTGCGGATTACTCAGGCCACGGGCAACAAGGACCGCCACCGCCCGCTCCGCGTCGGTGAGCACGCTCAATTGCGGACCGTGCTCCGGAGTTCGAAGTACCACGACGGACCGGTCGCCCACCGTGATGCGGATGTGTGTGTCTGTCCTATTACGATTGATTGACATCTCGTAGGGTCCATTTTACTTCGGCGCTGCGGCGATCTCAACACGCACGCGTCGCCGGCGCCCGAGCAAGCCCGCTTGCCCCCAACCGCGTCGCCCTGTAGGCTCTGAGGATGGGCACAATTTCACCAGAGCCTCAACAGCGCCCCTCGCTTCTATCGCAACTCGGTCTTCTCGTGGCCGCTGTATTCTTCAACATCTTTGCGCGCATGCTCTTCTCGCCCCTTCTGCCGGCGATGGAGCGGGACCTCGGTTTCAGTCACGCACGCGGCGGATCCTTCTTTTTCTTCATGGCCGCAGGCTACGCCGGATCCATGCTGTTTTCCGGTTTTCTCTCACGCTACATAACGCACCGCCGGACAATCGCCGTCGCCCTGTTCACCGTCTCTGCAGGCCTGGTGATGGTCGCGGTGTCCCCGTCGGTGACCTACATGCCGATCGGCCTGTTGGTACTCGGCATCGGAGCGGGCCTGTACGCGCCCTCGGGGATCACCACTCTGACGCATCTCGTCGAGCCCGACCGCTGGGGAACCGCGACGGCGATCCACGAGGTGGGTCCCAACATTTCGTTTGTCGTAGCCCCCGTGTTCGCCACCCTCGTGGTGCGCTATGCCGACTGGCGCGCGGCGCTCCTCATTGCCGCCGGGGCAACGGTCATTGTCGGCATCTCGTTTCTGCTGTGGGGGAAAGGCGGGCGATTTCCGGGCGTACCGCCCCATCTCTCGAAATTGCGGCTTCTCATCTCAAACCACACCTATCCGTGGGTGCTGCTGTTCTTCACCCTCGCCATGGCCGCCTCGCTCGGGGTCTACGGGATGCTTCCAAGCTATCTCGTTGCTGAAGCAGAAATGAACGAGGCGACGGCGAACAACCTGGTAAGCCTCTCTCGGGCGCTCGGTATCGGCGCCATATTCCTCTCCGGGGTGCTCGCGGACCGCATTCGCGTGCGCGTACTTCTCGCCGGTGCGGCCGTAATCACCGGGGGCGCCACACTCGCCATCGGCCTGCTCTCGGGGCCATGGCTCGTGGCCGCGGTGCTCATCGAGGCGCCGGTTGCAGCCGGGTTCATTCCGGTGATGCTCCCCGTCCTATCTCGCACGAGCTCCCCGGAGCTGCGCAGCCTCGCGGTATCGGTGACGATACCGATCGCCTACATCATCGGAGCAGGCCTCGTGCCGTACCTGCTCGGTGTCGTAGCTGAGCGCGCCACCTTCGCGCTCGGGTTCTCGATTCTCGGCGCAATCATAGCCGCGGCTGCCCTCGCCGCTTCGCAAGTGGAACCTTCCCGGGCTAAATGAGCCGGCGCCAAAGCCGTGTTATACTGCCCGCATGGGACGCATGATCGAGGCAACGTTCGAGGGAAGCGAAGGAAGCGTATTCTACCGCCGGTGGGCCGCACAGGGGGAGGCGCGGCGGATCGTCTTGATCGTGCACGGCTACGCCGAGCACGGCGGGCGCTATGCACACGTGGCTGATCGGCTCAGCGCAGACGGCGCGGTGGTCTACGCACCAGATCATATCGGTCACGGACACTCAGACGGAGAGCGGGCGCTCATCCGTGACTTCGAGCACGTGGTCGATGACCTGCACGCCCTCGGCGAGATGGCCCGAGGCGAATATCCCGGCCTCCCCCTCATCGTCATCGGCCACTCCATGGGAGGGCTGCTTACCGCCCGCTTCGCCGAGCGCTATCCGGACGAAGTGGCGGCCGTGGGCTTTCTCGGGGCGGTGATCGGCGAGTGGAACTGGGCACGGAAGGTTCTCGCACTCCGGGAGCTGCCGCAGGAGCCGAGCGATCCGGCGGGGATGTCCCGGGATCAACAGACCGTACGAAGCTATGCCGACGATCCCCTGGTCTACCACGGCGGCTACAAGCGCCCGCTTCTGGAAGCCGAGGTGGAGGCCCTCGACCGATTCAACGAGGACATCGATAAGCTCACCATGCCGGTGCTCTTCCTGCACGGAGAGGCTGATCCTTTCGTTGATGCGGCGACCAGTCGCCGGGCGGTCGAACGTATGCCCGCATCGGACAAAGTGATAAAGACGTACCCGGGAGCGAGGCACGAGCTCGTGAACGAGCTCAATCGGGACGAGGTGATCGAAGAGATCAGCGGGTTCGTCGCCCGCGTCGCACCCTGAGAGGTCAGCGCACGCGCTTCTGTCCCGAGTCGAGGAGCCCGGCCAGCGTTGCGGCGGGATCCGCGAACTTCGCAAGCAGTATCATCGCTGCGATGATGTAGGGCTTGTAGCTTGCCTGCTTGTACAGCGGGACCCGGTAGCGGTCGAACACCGAGTCGGCCACCTCGCCTTTGTCACAGCTCACCCCGCTGATATCCGCCGGCAGACAGTGGAGGTACAGCCCCGCCCCGTCGCGGGTGCGGGACATGAGCTCCTCATCGGCCTCCCAGTCGGTGTGTCTCGCATTCTGCTCGAGAAGCTCTCCCTCGAGGGCACGAAGACCATTGGTATCGCCCTCTTCGAACAGCGCGGTGCGCTTCTCCATGGCGGCAAACGGCGCCCAGCTCTTGGGATAGACGACGTCCGCATCAGCAAAGGCCTCGGCCATGCTCTCCACGCGGGTGAACCGGCCGCCCGACCGGCTCGCGTTGCTGCGGGCGACCTCCTCGACCTCAGGCATGACCTCGTAGCCGGGGGGATGGGCAAGCACGACGTCGGCGCCGAAACGTGTCATGAGCCCGATGACCCCCTGGGGCACCGACAACGGCTTTCCGTAGGAGGGGCTGTAGGCCCAGGTCATGGCGATCTTTCGACCTTTGAGGTTCTCAGCACCGCCGAAATGATTGATCAGATGGAGCGTGTCCGACATCGTCTGGGTCGGATGGTCGATGTCACACTGGAGGTTGACGAGGGTCGGGCGCTGCTCGAGCACGCCGTCATGGTGGCCGGCGGCAACCGCCCGGGAAACCTCCCGCATGTAAGCGTTCCCCCTGCCGATGTATAGATCGTCGCGGATTCCGATGACATCGGCCATGAAGCTGATCATGTTTGCCGTCTCCCGCACGGTCTCCCCGTGCGCGATCTGGCTCTTGCCCTCATCGAGGTCCTGAACCTCCAGTCCGAGGAGGTTGCAGGCGGAGGCGAAGCTGAATCGGGTGCGGGTCGAGTTGTCCCGAAACAGGCTTACCGCCAGCCCCGAGTCGAAGAGCCGGCTCGAGACGTTCGCCTCCCGCAGTCCCCGGAGGATATCGGCGGTGAGAAACGTCGCGTCGAGCTCCGCATCACTCTTCTCCCAGGTCAGAAGGAAGTCGTCTCCGACCATCGATGAGGCATCGACCGCGCCGAGGCGGGCGAGGTTGTCCTGCAGCTGTTTCATGTCCATTCGTCGCGACTCCAATCTCGTGTGTGTTACGCCCGGGACCCGGGAATCCTGCCGAGGGCCTTCAGGATCTTCTCGGGTGTAAACGGCCACCCCCGCATCCACACGCCCACGGCGTCGTGGATTGCATTTCCGATGGCCGGTGCCGCCCCGTTTACGCTTATCTCGGAGACCGACTTCGCTCCGAAGGGCCCGTAGGGATCGTCGGTCTCGATGAGCACCGCCTCGAACTCCTCGGGGATGTCCCCGATCATGGGAACCCCGTAACTGCGCAGATCGGGATTCAGGCACCGTCCGTCTGAGTCGAAGATCATCTCCTCGTAGAGCGCGTGCCCGATGGACTTCACCACCGCGCCGTAGATCTGGCCGAGGGCGTATTCCGGGTTCACCGGCGTGCCACAGTCCTCGAGGGCGTAGTACTTGTCCACGGTGACCTTTCCCGTGCGGGTGTTCACCGATACCTGCGCGAAGTGGGCCCCGTAGGGAAAAGAGAACTTGTCGGTGGTGAACGATGCGGACGCAATGAGCTGACCGCTTCCCTCCCCGCTCTGGGTATGCCGGGCAAGCTCGGTATAGGTGATCTCCCCGCGCTTTCCGCGGGCGATTCCCGGAGCGACGAGCTCGATGTCTTCGGCAGGCTCGCCGAGCACGGCCCCCGCCTCCCGGCGGATCTTATCGGCCATCCTGACTGCCGCGTTGCGTGCAGCACCGCCGGAGAAGTAGGTCCCCGAGGAGGCATAGGCTCCGGTATCGAAGGGTGCCATGTCGGTGTCTCCGGATTGCACGGTTATCCGCTCCATGTCGCACTTCAGGACTTCCGCCGTCATCTTGGCGCTCACGAGATCGAGGCCGGTGCCGAGGTCGGCGCCTCCAGACTGCACGAGAAACGTTCCGTCGCCGAGCATCTTCACCGTGGCGGTGGCGTGATCGAGCCCCGGGAGGCCCGAGCCCTGTTGCACCGTGGCGACCCCCTTGCCGATCTTCACGTCCGGGTCCGTTGACTCTTCCCGGGTCCCCCAGTTGATCATCCTTGCTCCCTGCTCGAGGGCGGGACCGAGACCGCAGCTTTCCGCCGGAGCGGCGGCTCCCTCGCGCCCCTCGCCGAGGCACTTGAGGATCTCGAGCATCGACCCCTCGCTGACCCGGTTCTTCTCCACCAGCTCCAGGTGATCCATGCCGAGCTCCGCCGCGAGCTCCTTTACGGCCATCTGCAGCGCGTAATTGGCTTTCGGGGCACCATAGCCCTGATAGGCTCCGGTCGGCGGGCGATTGGAGTAGTAGGCGACGACGTCGAATGCGGCATTGTCGCAGAGGAAGAGCGGCAGGCTCTTGGACACCCCGTTCATGGGAACGGTGAGCGCGTGGGCCCCGTAGGCTCCCTGGTTGGACTCCACCTTCATGTACATTGCCGTGAAGGTCCCGTCGCGCTTTGCCCCGAGCTTGACCGTGATCCGCATGGGCTTACGCGTGGAGTTCGCGATGAACTCCTCTTCCCTCGTGTACTGCTCGAACACCGGCCGCCCGGTCTTCCAGGCACAGAATGCCACGAGGTCCTCGATGTTGACATCCTGCTTCGAGCCGTAGCCGCCGCCGACGCGCTCCTTAATGACCCGCACCTTGTTCTCCGGGAGATCGAGGAGTGTCGAGACGATTCGCCGCACGTGATAGGGCACCTGCGTGGAGGCATGGATAACGAGGCGGTCTCCCTCCACCTTCGCGTAACAGGTGTGCATCTCCAGCGGCGTGCACTGTACCTGCCCCGTGGTGTAGGTGCGCTCCACGACCGTATCCGCCTCGGCGAAGCCCTGTTCCACGTCCCCGATGCCTCCGGAGACCGAGGCGGCGATATTGCGTCGCGGATTGCCCCCCACCGGAAACTGATAGAGCACCGGCTCCTCGGCGGAGTCCGCCTCCCGGTTGAGCTCCTCGAGATCCTCCGGCGCACCCTCGACGTAGCGGATGGGCCCGGCGTGGACGAGGGGCGCGTTCCCGGCGGCCGCATCGTCCCAATCGAGCACGGGGTCGAGAACTTCGTATTCCACCCGGATGAGCTCGAGCGCCTGCTCGGCGATCACAGCACTCTCGGCAACCACGGCCGCCACCCGGTCTCCCACGTGACGCACCTTGCGGGATATGAGCATGCGGTCGTAGGGCGAGGGCTCGGGAAAGCCCTGCCCCGCCTGTCCGTAGGTCTTCTGCGGGACGTCGCGGTGGGTGAATACCGCAACCACGCCCTCCAGCGCTTCCGCCTTCGATGTATCGATGGAGGTGATCCGGGCATGGGCGTAGGGACTTCGAAGGACCTTGAGCACGCAACTGCCGGGCTCCACACGGTCTTCCACGTAGACCTTTTCGCCGGCGACCATGCGGGCGGAGTCTTTCTTCGGCCCGGGCTTCCCGACAACGTCGTACTCCGCGCCGAAGGACGGGATCTGCGTGTCGGGGCGAAAGTCGGGGTCCTTCATCCGGGCCGCTGCCAGCGCCACCGCATCGAAGAACTGCCGGTACCCCATGGCCCGATTGAAGAGCGGAGACAGGGCGTCCTTTATCGCCTCCCGGTCCGGGTCGGGGTTTCGCTTCAGCAACTCGGAGATCATCAATGCCGCGGCGGGGGCGTTGTATCCGGACTGCACGCAGCCGGTTTCCACCAGGGCCTGCTCGACGATCCCGAGGGTACGACCGCTGCGCAGCGATTCGATGGTCCGGACCTCCCGGCCCTCGAGCTGCGGGGCAAGAAGGAGGTTGGCACCGACCACCCTTCCGTCGAGGAGAACCGCGTCTGAGCCCGCAAAGCCGAACCCGTCATCGGAGTTTCTCACCGACGGGATGCCGAGGCGCTTGAGAAGAGCCTGAGCCCGCTCGCCGGGCGCAGCCTCGGCCTGTACGTTCCTGCCGTTGAGGCTGAATGATACGGTCATGAGGATACCTCCTCCATGCAGGCCAGAACGCAGTCGGTGATAACCACCGAATTGAGGTAGCGCTTGAACTCCACGCTGCCGAGGATATCGGCCTGCGGGCTCACCGACTCGGCGACGGCCTTCTCGAGGGCTTCGCGCGCTTTGAGCTCGCCGGAGACGATGCCGGCCTCCACCTTCGGTAGTCGGATAGGTCGTGCGGCGACGCAGCCGGCGGCGACAACTGCCCGGCGGATCGCGCCGGGGCCACCGATAGCGCCGCCGGCGGCGCCGCGGCCACCGGTACCGCCGGCGTTACCGCCGCCGCTGCCGCCGCCCGGCTCGCCGGGGACGATCTTCACCGCGGCGCTTACCACGGGAAGCGCGAGGTGCGAGCGGGACTCCTTCACCGCCCTGCAGACGCCCTCGACCGCCGGGATATGGAAGCGCAGAATCAGCGCCTTCCGGCCTCCGCCCACGTAGTCCTCTACCGACACCGGACCGTCGCTCGTCTCCGCCTGCGCCTCCAGTGCGATGAGGGCGGGAATCAGATAGGAGTCCGGCCGCCCGGCACCGACGTTTCCCCCGATGGTCGCGATGTTTCGAACGCTCCGGGTCGGGATGAACCCCGCCGCCCGGCTCAGTGCCTCAGGCACCCCGGTATGATCGCAGAGCTCCTGCAGCGTCACCCCGGCGCCGACGACGAACCCGTCCGAGCGCACATCGATGCCTCGGAGGTCGAGATCGTCGAGGCTTACCACCCGCTCCGGCGCCTCGCCGCGCCCGACCGCGGCGGCGTTGTTGACCTGCGTTCCGCCGGCCAGGTAGACATAGCCCTGCTCGTGCAGGGAAACGGCCTCTTCCACCGAAGTGGCCCGCTTGAAATCCGTTATCATACCGCGTCTCCCGTGAAGCAGTGCAGCTTCATATCACCCCGGCCTTTTCGTACAGACGCCATGCCGCGGCATTGGCCTGCTCGAAAAGCCGTTCCTCATCGATTCCGACAAGCCGGCCGTTCTCGACCGCGACGTTGCCGTTGACGATGGTGTAGTCGGCACCATGATTGTAGCCCGAGAATACGAGCGCCGCCAGCGGATCGGAGAGCGCGCCGGCGTACTCCATTTTGTGCACGTCGAAGAGCGCAAGGTCCGCTCCGCCGCCCACCGAAAGCGTCCCGACCCCGTTCACCCCGAGCAGGGCCGCCCCGTTCTCCGTTGCCATCCGCAGGACATCCCGGGCTCCGAGGGCATCGGCACCCCGGGCAACCCGCTGCAGCAAGAGGGCGTTTCGAAGCTCTCCGAGCATATCCGAGGAGTCGTTCGAGGCGCTGCCGTCTACGGCCAGTCCGACGGTGATCCCGCGCTCGGTCATCTCCGGCACCCGGCACACCCCGGAGCCGAGGCGCATGTTCGAGGTCGGACAGTGGGCGATGCTGCAGCCGGTCTCCGCGAGGCGGTCGAGCTCCCCGTCGTTGAAATGGATACCGTGGGCGAACCAGACGTCGGGCCCCACGAAGTCGCAGTCCTCCATGACTTCGAGGGGCCGCCGCCCGAGCTGATTGAGGCAGAACTCGTTCTCGTCCTCGGTTTCGGCGAGATGGGTGTGCAGCCGCACCCCGTAGCGTCGGGCAAGCGCGGCGGTCTCCCGCATGGACTCCTCGGAGACCGAGAAGGGGCTGCACGGCGCGAGGGCGACCTTCCGCATGGCGAGGTCGTCCGGATCGTGAAACTCACCTATTACGCGCTCGGAATCCGCGAGGATCCGCTCCTCATCCTGTACCACCGAATCCGGCGGGAGGCCCCCGTCCTTCCGGGAGCGGCTCATCGAGCCACGGGTGGGGACGAAGCGCATGCCCGTGTCGGCGGCGGCGGCGAACTGCACGGCCATGATGTCGGCGGAGACCCCGTCGGGGTAGAGATAGTGGTGGTCGGTGCTCGTCGTGCATCCGGTTTTGAGGAGCTCCGCGGTGGCAAGGGCCGTGGACCAGTAGACGGCGTCCTCGTCGACGTACTTCCAGACCTCGTAGAGGTACTTGAGCCACGGAAAGAGCTCTGCGTCCTGCACCGCCGGAAGGTTCCGGGTAAGAGTCTGGTAGAAGTGATGATGCGTGTTCACGAAGCCCGGCACCACGACGTGACGCGAGGCGTCGATCACCCGGGTCTTCCCGGCGGCGGCCCCGGCGGTGGGGGTCCCGGCGGTGGCCCCGGCGGCGTCCGCCAGCCCCGGCCCGATGGCGGCAATGCGATTGCCCTCGATGAGCACATCGACGCCCCCGCGGCCTGGATCGTCGGCGCTGGTGACGAGATGATAGCAGTTCTTCAGAAGGATCCGTTCTGCGGCCACGCTCAATACCTCCTCGTCTTCGTCGCTCCCCGCTACGTGTAGGCGCGGACCCGGTCGTTGAACTCACCGATCAGCCGGTCGAGCTCGGGGCGCAGGGCATTGATGTTCTCCCAGTAGTCGCGGTCGTACCACTGGGAGTTGATCTCCTCGAAGGTCTTTCCCTGCTGCTCCACCCAGGTGTAGTACTTGAGGTTGTGAATGCGCTTTTTCTCCTCGTAGCGCAGCTCGAGCAGCCGGTCGGTGCCCGTGCGCGCGAGGAGCTCGAAATCCGCAACCGCGTTGTCCCGCGTGTAGGGCCCACGCTCTGCGGAAAGCTCTGCAAGCCGCGAGGTGTAGAGCGCCTCGGAATCGGTGAACACCGTCATGATGATGTCCTCCTCGCCGAGCTCGTAGTACCGGGCGAACTTCACCGCGGCAAGCACGTTACAGATGGAGCTGATGCCGAGCACGTCAAGGCTCGAGACGACCTCCGGCGCCACGCCGCGCTCTGCGAGGTACTCCCGGCCCACCGGCTCGTTGAACAGGCGGAACAGTCGCATCGTCTGCTCGTCGTCGACGGCAACCACCATGTCGGTGTCGAGGAGATTGTGGATCCAGGGTACGTGCTTGTCGCCGATCCCTTCGATCCGATGCCCGCCGAAGCCGTTTGCCAGTAACGTCGGGCACTGCGTGGCCTCGGCTACGGCCAGTTTGGCCGCGGGATAGCGTTCCTTCAGGTACTCCCCGGAGGCGGTGGTGCCGGCGGAGCCTGAGGAGACCACCGCGCCTGCAACCCGGTCCCGGGGCCTGGCAACCTCGGCAATGACTTTCTCCATCGCCCGTCCGGTTACCTCGTGATGCCAGAGCCGATTCCCCATCTGCTCGAACTGGTTGAAGATGAACACGCCCGCCCCGCGCTCTGCCTCGAGCTCGTGGCACTTGTCGAAGATCTCCTTCACGTTGCTCTCGCAGCCGGGGGTCGCGATGGTCTCATCGGCCATGTTTTCGAGCCACCGAAACCGCTCGCTGGACATCTCCTCGGGCAGAATGGCCACCGACTTGCAGGCGAGGAGCCTGGAGATGTAGGCGCCGCCGCGGCAGTAGTTCCCCGTCGACGGCCACACCGCCATGTTGCGCTCCGGGTCGAACTGCCCGGTGACCAGGGTCGGCGCGAGGCAGCTGTAGGCCGCACCAACCTTGTGGGCACCGGTGGGAAACCACTTGCCCACGAGCCCGATGATCCGCGCCTTCACCCCACTCACCGACGGCGGGATCTCAAAGTAGTTCACACCGCCGAAGGTGCCGCGCTCCGACGGCTCGTTCTCCCAGGTCACCCGAAAGAGGTTTCGCGAATGCACCTCGTCGCGACCGATCCCGCGGAGCTCGGCCTGGATGTCCTCAGGGATAGTCTCCGGGTCGGCCATCTCCGCATAGGTCGGCAGCAGGATGCCCTGCCGAGCGCAGAGTCGTGCGTTTCGGTCGATCTGTTGCTCGCTCCTCGTCAGGTCGATCATGGTTCCTCCGATGATGGATGCGCTGATGATGCGGGGGCCGACGCCGGGGCGGCGAGCATGCGCAGAAACTCCTGCAGGCTGTTCAGTGCGACCTGCCGGCGGTAGGCGGCGGTGGAGCGCTGGTCATCGATGGGGGTGATGCTCGCCTCGGCCGCCTCGAGGACCGCCTGCATGTCGATCTCCGTAACCTCAGCTCCGGCGAGGAGCTTCTCAGCTTCGCGAAGTCGTACGACCGTCGGCGCCACCGCCCCGACCGCAAAGCGGAGCTCCGCGATGCGCCCGCCCTCGAGACGCGCCCATCCGGCCGCCGAAAGCTTGGAAAGCGCGTTCGCCCGCCGCGTGCCCACTTTGCGGTAATAGAGCCGGCCCCCAGCCAGTGGCGGGACGACGAAGCCCGTGATGATCTCGTTCTCCTCGAGAGCCGTCGCTCCGGGCCCGGTGAGAAAGTCGCCCACGGGAAGGCGTCGCTCCCGCTCGGGGCTTTGCAGCACCACCTCCGCCTCGTGCACGAAAAGCGGCGGAATCGTGTCTCCCGCCGGAGAGGCATTTGCAACGTTTCCGGCCATCGTGGCACGGGTTCGAAGCGCCGGAGAGGCGATAAGCTCCACCGCGCGCCGCAGGAGCTCCGGGAGCACATCGTCCTTCTCGAGCATCTGCGCGCAGGTGACGCCGGCGCCGATCGTGATGCGGTCCTCCGTCACCTCTATCTCCCGAAGCTCTTCCACGGCGTCGAGGAAGAGTACGGGTCCCGGCAGCCGCATCCCGGTGCCGGTGTATCCGCGATACTTCACCATGAGATCGGTGCCGCCGGCAAAAGGGACGGCCCGGGTGCGGGCGCGAAACTCCAGCGCCTCCTCGAGGCTCCGGGGGCGCAGGGTTTCGGCAGTTCGGGCGGCGCGGGCGGGGCGGGGCGTGTCTACCATATCTCGTCTCCACGCTCGCGTGCCCGCTCCCGTGCCCGCCGTGCCGCAAGCTGTATACCGTCTATGATCATGTCATAGCCCGTGCAGCGACAGATATTGCCGGATATGGCGTGGCGAATCTCCTGCTCGGTGGGGTCGGGATTGTGTTGGAGAAGCTGCCTGGCCGCCATCATCATCCCCGGCGTGCAGAACCCGCACTGCACCGCGTGGGCTTCTGCAAAGGCGTCGGCGAGGAGCTTCCCGCCCTCGGTCTCGCCCAGGCCCTCGATCGTGCTGATGTCGGTCCCATCGGCCTGCGCCGCCGGGACGAGACAGCTCGCAACGAGCATGCCGTCCATGAGCACCGTGCAGGCACCGCACTCTCCCTCGCCGCAGCCCTCCTTGGTGCCCGTGAGTCCGAGGTCTTCGCGCAGTAGGTCGAGAAGCCGGGCAAGCGGCTCAGCCTCCACGGTGCGGGAGGTTCCGTTCAGGGTGAAGGTTATCTTCATCGCATGATCTCCAGAAGCCGTTCGGGCGTGAGGGGTACGGCGGGGCAGCTGCGGTCCACCGCCTGCTCCACGGCGGCGCAGTATGCAGCGTGTCCGGCGTTGTGGACCATCTCCCCCATTCCCTTGGCACCGTAGGCGCCGTACTCGTAGGGATTGTCCAGGGTGGCCGCTTCGGTACGCGGGAAGTCGAGGCTGGTGGCAACGATGTAGTCCGCCATCGTGCGCTGGCGGAACACCCCGGTCCCGTCGACCTCGAGGTTTTCGAAGGAGCCGAAGCCCAGGGCCTGGCTCATTCCTCCCTGTATCTGCCCGGCAACCACACGCTCGTCGAGGGGTACGCCGACGTCGTACACGCCCCATGCACCGATCACGGAAGGCTCGTAGCTCACCGGGTCAACCTCGACCTCCACGACGTTTACGCCCCAGCCGTACGCCGCGTAGGCGTCCCCGGTGAGGGTCTGTTGATCCCACGACATCCCCGGGGGCATCGTGTAGTGGGCCTCGGCCTCCTGTGCCTCCCCGTCGATCCACTGCTCCTTGAGCTTCTCCGCCGCCTGCTGCACGAGGTAGCCGACGATCATCGCGGTGCGGCTTGCAACGGTGGGGCCCGAGTCAGGCACCCGGTCGGTGTCGGGATTTTCGTAGCCGATCTTGGCAGGCGGGATACCGAGGGCCATTCCCGCCACCTTGCGCAACGTGGTCTTCGGCCCCTGGCCCATGTCCATATTGGCGAGAAGAAGCTCCACGTGATCATGTTCGTCCTTGCGAAGCTTCACCGTCGCCTTGATGATCCGCTGCTCCCCGTCCCCTGTGAAACCCGAGCCGTGATTGAAGACCGCTATGCCGATGCCCTTCCAGGGCTCCCGTTCGTAGCGCTCGCGCTTTCGCTCGAAATCCGAGAGCTCGACGGCCCTGTCTATCAGATCACCTACGATGACCGACTCCCGGATGTGTCCGCCGGTGATCGTCGGATCCCCCTGCCGCAGGAGATAGGGGCGACGTACCGCGAGGGGGGAGCGGCCGAGCTCCCGCGCCACACGCTCCATGTGCATTTCGAGCGCGAAAATGGCCTGCGGCGCGCCGAACCCGCGGAAGGCCCCCGAGGGGACGGTTGAGGTTGCCACCGCCCGCCCCCGCACCCGGGCACTGGGGAAATTGTAGGCGCCGTTCGAGGTGAAAATGGCCCGCTGCAGCACGATGGCCGAGTAGCTCTCGTAGGCGCCGCCGTCGATGATGATGTCGAAGTCGAGCCCGATGATCCGCCCGGTTTCGTCGTGGGCGGTGCGCACCGTCGTGCGGGAGGGATGACGCTTGGAGGTCCAGGCGAGGTCCTCGCTTCGGTCGAAGATGATGCGAAGCGGCCGGCCGATCTTCCAGGCGGCAACCGCCGCCGGAGCGGCCATGATCTCGGGGTAGTCCTCTTTGCCGCCGAAGGCGCCGCCGGTGGTGGTCTGCACCACGCGCACCTCGACGCCCGGCCCCATGACGTCCTCCACCGCGTGCTTCACGTAGTAGGGACACTGCAGAGAGCCGTAGACGGCGATCTTCGGCGGTTGGGCGCCGCCGCCGGCGGGCGCCGCCCCGGCGTCTGCCTCCTCCACCCGCACGATGAGCCCCTGGGTCTCGAGGTAGAGTTGCTCCTGAAAGCCGGTGCTGTAGTGCCCTTCGATCACCCGGGCCGCCCGGGCGAATGCGGCGTCGGGATCCCCTTTCTGCAGGGTGTAGTCCGCGTAGAGGTTATCCCGGCCGTGCATGGCGCCGCCCCGGCAGGCAAGGCCGTCGTCCAGGGTGACCGCCGGCTCCACCGGTTCGTATTCCACCTCGATCTCGCCGAGGATGCGGTCCACGACCCGGGGATCGGGTCCGGCCACGAGAAGGATGATCTGGCCGCGGTAGCGGATCTCGGTCTCGGCAAAGGCGGGCCAGTCGGTCTTGATGAGGGCGACGTGGTTCTCTCCCGGCACATCGCGGTAGTCGACCGCGTGGTAGCCCTCGGGGAGCTCCGGTATGCGCACCGCCGTGATACGCCCCCGGGTGAAGCCCGCCCGGTAGAAGCGGGCAGTGAGCATGTCCTCATGAGGATAATCGGCGATGTAGCGCACCTCGCCTGCTGCTTTCTCCCGTCCGTCAGGCCGGGCAATAGACTTCGATATCTCTGCACTCACCGGATGCCCACCCCCTTCTTCGCCGACTTCACGTCCTTGAGTCCGTTTCCCGTAACGAGCACTACCACCGCGGCATCCCGCGGAATCTCCGCCTCCATCGCCCGGAAGCCCGCCCACGCCGCCGCGGCGGCCGGCTCCGCGAAGAGCCCCGAGCCCGAGGCAAGCTCGGTCTGCGCCGAGAGGATGGCTTCGTCGCTCACCGTGAGGGCGCGCCCCCCGTGTCGACGCAGGCGCTCCACTGCGAAGTACCCCGCCGCAGGCACGTCGACCGATATGGAGTCCGCGAGCGTCTGCGAGGATACCGGGTCGGTGAAGCCGCCCGACTCGAGCGCCCGCGTGATCGCCTGCGAACCCTCGGCCTGTACCGCCACCACCGCGGGGGTCCGATCGGCAACACCCAGGCTCACCAGATCCTCGAAGCCCTTGTAGACGCCGCTCAGGATCACGCCGTCACCGGTGGGAACAAACACGTAGTCGGGGACGCCGCTCCCGAGCTGGCGAAAGATCTCGAGTGCGACCGTTTTCTTCCCTTCGATGGTCATCGGATTGTGCCCGGTGTTCCGCGAGAGCCCGCCGTGTGTTCGCAGATATTCCATCGCCTGCGCCGAGGCCTCGTCGTAGGTGCCGTCCACCCGCACCACATCGGCACCGTACTGAAGGGATTGCACGAGCTTCCCCGCCGGAGCGCCGGCCGGAAGATACAGCCGCACCGAGAGCCCCGCGGCGGCCCCCACCCCGCACATGGAGCTGCCGGCGTTTCCGGTGGAGGCGACGACAATCCGCTCGATGCCCTCCCGCCGGGCGAAGGCGGCGACGAGGGCGCTCGCCCGGTCCTTGAGGGATCCGGTGGGATTGCAGGAGTCGTCCTTGAGATACAACCGGGGGAAACCGGTGGCCCGGCGCAGGCGCTCGGGTTCCCAGAGCGGCGTGTTCCCCACGGGGATCGGCGGGAACCACTCCCGCTCCACCGGCAGCAGATCGGCGATCTCCCAGTCCCCAGGCGCCGAGCCCTGTAGTACCACCTCCAGGATGCCCGAGAGGGGCCGCCCCGGCTCCTGCCGCCGCGAGCAGTCCTCGCAGAGCAGCCGCTCAGGGCTGATGGGGTACTCGCGACCGCAGAGGCTGCACCGGTAGGAGAACCGCATCACGACCGCCCGGCCTCCGACGAGCCGGCGTCGGCGGCGTCGTCCGCGCCTGCTTCGGCAAGCACGTAGGGAAGCATGGCGTAAAAGGCGCTGCATATTTCGAGGTCCGCCACCCTGGTCACCTCGTTGGGCGCGTGGGCCTGATTCTCGTCGCCGGGCCCGAAGCCGATCCCCGGAATCCGATGCAGCCCGGTGGTGGAGACCAGATTGGTCGAGAAGGTCCACTTGTCGATCACCGGCTCCGCACTCCACAGCGCCCGGTAGGCCCGCGCGCCGGCCTGCACGAGCTCGTGCTCCTCGGGAACCTTCCAGGTGGGGAAATACAACTCCTGTCCGTAGTCGGCGTTCTTCCAGCCCCGCTTCTCGTAGGTCGGCATGGTCACCGAAACCGCCGACTCGTCCTCTCCGGTGGCCTCGGCGACGTAGCGCTTCACCTGCGCGATGGCAAGCTCCCTGTCCTCTCCCCAGGTCAGGCGCCGATCGAGGTAGAGCATGGCCTGATCGGGAACCGCGCACTGCGACGGTCCCCGGGCGTCGACCTGGCTGACCACAATGGTCCCCTTGCCGAGAAAGTTGTCCTCGTCGGGCTCGAGGTCCTCGTTCAGCTTCTCCAGCGCCAGGGCGGCGCGGGAGGCCTTGTAGGCGGCGTTCACTCCGCGCTCCGGGGCCGAGCCGTGGGCGGAGACACCCTGCAGACGGGCCACCATCTCCATGCGCCCCCGCTGCCCCCGGTGGATTCGGCATGAGGAGGGCTCGGTTGAGACGATGAAGTCCGGGCGAAGGTTCTCCTCCTCTATGAGGTACTTCCAGCACATCCCGTCGCAGTCCTCCTCCATGACGGTGAAGGTGAAGTACACCGTGTACTCACCGTCGTAGCCGAGCTCCCGGAGGATGCGCCCGGCGGTCAGCATCGCCGCCGCGCCGCCTTTCTGATCCGCGGCACCCCGGCCGTGTACCAGACCGTCCGCGATTTCTCCGGAGAACGGATCCTTCTCCCACTGCGACGGATTGCCGACCTCCACCGTATCCACGTGGGCATCGAAGGCAATGGACTTCGGCCCCGAGCCGATGCGGGCTACCACGCTTCCGAGCCCGTCTATGCGGACCTCGTCGAAGCCGTAGTCCCGGCACATCTGCTCCAGCCGCAGGCAGACATCCTTCTCCTCCCCGCTGTAGGACTTGATCTGAACCAGCTCGCTCAAGATCCGGGCCGTTTCCGCCCGGTAGGCGGCCGCCTTCTCCAGTATCTGCTTTGTTGTACTCGTGTTGGTCGTGCTCATGCTCTCTCCTGTTGCTTCTGTCACTCCGGTCAGGCCTGGATAGCGTTCACCCGCTCCCACAGTCGCCGGGCCTGCCCTCGGGCCTCCGCGTAGACCGGCGCAAGGTCCCGGCTGAAGCGGCGGTTCTCCATGACGAGGCGCCCGCCGACCATGACCGTCTCCACGATATCCGGCCCCATGGCGAATGCGAGGTGGCCGGCAAGGTTCTCGCCCCGAAGCGGCGTCGGCGAGGGATAGTCGGCCAGGACCAGGTCGGCGGTATGTCCCGGCTCCAGGCGCCCGAAGGGACGAGCGAAGGAGCGCCCGAGCACCCGGTTGCCGGCCGCAAGCGCGGCAAGGAAGCCGTCGGGGCCCCATGGTCCGGCCTCGTCGCGGTGCTTGAAGAAGGCGGTGCGGGTCTCTGTGAACATGTCCGCACCGATGCCGTCGGTGCCGAGGGCGAGGTTCCGAAGGCGCGGCAGATTGCGGTTGTAGCCGACGCCGTTGTTCATGTTCGATCGGACGTTGTGGATGAGAAACGCATCGCGCTCGTTCACCAGATCGACCTCCGCGGGGCTCAGGTGCACGCCGTGGATGAGCAGGGTCCGCTCGTCGAGGAGGCCGTAGGCGTCGAGCCGGGGGATGATGTCGGTGCCGTAGTGGTAATGCGAGTGCGAGACATCCCAGCGGTCCTCGGCCACGTGCACGTGGAAGCCGCGCCCGGTGCGGGAGCAGGCATCGGCGATGAGCTCAAGCCCGTCATCGGGGAGGGTGCAGGGCGCATGCCCGCCGATGTGGGAGGCAACGAGCCCGCTGGCGCGCCCGTCGGCGGCCTCCGTGTCGAGGAGCCCGGCAAAGGCCTCGTTCTCCGCTACCCCGGCACGCATGCCCTCTGTGCCGTGGCGGTCGGTGACCTCGTAGCAGGTAGCGCCGCGAATCCCCGCCTCCTCGAAAGCACGCTTTATGGTCGCCAGCGAGCCTTCGATCATGTTGGGCGAGGCGTGGTGATCTATGATCGCCGTCGTGCCCGTGCGAATCGCGTCGAGGGCGGCGGTGAGGGCCGAGTAGTAGAGGATGTCCTCGTCGACCGCCTGATCCACGCGCCACCACAGCTGCTTCAGGACCGAGACGAAGTCGGGCATGGGACCGATCTCCGCCATGATCCCCCGGGCAAAGGCCGAGTAGAGATGCGTGTGGCTGCACACGAGCCCGGGAAGCAGGAGCTTACCACCGGCATCGATGACCCGCCCGGGCGCCCCGGTTACAGGCGCCCCCGCGCCGGCCCCACCGTTTCCGGCGAGATCGGGACCGACGGCGGCAATGCGGTCGCCCTCGACGGCCACGTCCTGCCCCTCCCGCACCCTCGGCGGATCGAACTCGACAAGCGTTGCGTTTCGAAAGAGGATCATCTCGGCACCCCCGGAATCGCGGGCTCCACCGGACCGAAGAGATGCGGCCGGGTTCCGCGGAGAATCGCGAACAACCGCGCAAACCGCGCCTCATCGCCTGTGCCCTGTGCCGCGGTCCCGAGCTCCGCCTCGCTTACCCGTCGCGCCTGCCCGCCGAACCGCAGTCGCACCCGGTCCCCCTCGAGAAGCCAGCCCGGGTTGCTGCTGTTCTCGAAGTCCGCCGCCGTACTGAATACGGTGGGCTTGTCGACGTAGGGCAGCTTCTCCTCCCAGGGGCAGAAGTGTCCGCAGTTGCCGCACTCGTTACAGTAGGCATCGAGGTGCACAATCTCGAAGGGATCGGAGAAGAGAGCCTCGCCGGAAACGGGCACGGCGATGTTTGCCCGATTCGGGCAGACGTCCACGCATTTGTTGCAGATGAAATCACACTCGAGACACCGGTTCTTCTCCGTCGCGGCGAACGACGCCGGCCCGGAGTCTCCGGCCGGGTCGGGCCTGTCGGTGATGGTGCCCTTCTTCGCGAGGATCTCCGCCTGCCGGCGCCCGGCGTCCACCGGCGGGATCCGCTCCTCGCGCCGCCACGCCGGGTCGGCGGTGCGGCATATGGCGTCTGCGGCCCTGCGCCCCTCGGCGATGCAGGAGACGATGGTGGACGGACCGGTACGACTGTCGCCGATGAGAAAGACCCCGTCCAGGGCGGTTTCCCCGGCCGCGCCGGTGGCAACTCTGCCCGTCTCATCCGTCTCGAGGCCCGCTTCGGATAGGACCTCCGCATCGGGGCGCTCGCCGACGGCGTGGATGATGCTGCCGGCGTGGATGGTCTCGCTGCGATCGGTGGGCACGGGCCGCCGTCGACCGGAGTGATCCACCTCGCCGAGCTCCATGACGGTGAGTTCGAGCGTTCCGTCGGCATCGAAGCGCGCCGGGTTCCGCAGCCACCGGAACTCGACCCCGTCCTGCAGGGCAAGCTCGTACTCCTCCCTGCTTGCAGGCATCTGCGCCTCCGAGCGGCGATACACCACGCTCACCTGCTCTACTCCGGGAGAGCGCAGCGCAGCACGCGCGCAGTCCATTGCCGTATCGCCGGCACCTACGACCACCACGCGGCGGCCGAGCTCGAGCTCCTCGGGGTTTGAGTTGAATTGCCTGAGAAAGGAAAAGGAAGGATACACGCGGTCGTTGTCACCCGCAAGCGGCAGCGGTTTCGTGCCGTAGGTGCCGACGCCGAGGACAACGAAGTCAAAGCCTTCGGCCTTGAGCTGCTCCACGTCGATCCGCTCGTCGACACCGAAGCGAAAGCGCACCCCCTGCTTCCGTATGTGCTCGACATCGCTCTCGATGGCCTCCCGGCTCATGCGGAACTGCGGCACCACGTAGCGAACGATGCCCCCGGCGTCCGCCTCGCGCTCGAGGACGGTGACCCGGAACCCCTCGCGGGAGAGGAAGTAGGCCGCAGAGAGCCCGGCCGGCCCCGCCCCGACGACGGCCACGTGCTCCTCCCGCCACGGCCCGGGTACCTCCCGGCGCGCGTCGTATCCCGCCCCGCCCTGCAGCACCGCGAGGCGCTTGATCTCCCGGATGTTCACGCAGCCCTCGTAGTCGAGGCGCGTGCACACGAGCTGGCACTGGTGATCGCAGATATACCCGGTCATCGACGGAAGGGCGTTTCGCTCGTAAATGAGCTCGAG
>JAAAOH010000229.1 GCA_009908925.1 Spirochaetota bacterium
CCGCAAGGCGTACTCGGCGCCCAGAAACGAGCGCGCGGCTACGCCACGGGAGATTCGCTCCGCGGCGGAAGTCATCTCGGCATCCGACATCCGCGCGCCACGCTGCTCGATGACGAGCGCGAACTCATCGGCATGAAGCTTGTACAGGCGATAACTCTCGGGAGGCACGAGCTCGCCCAAGCACTGTGCAAGCTCTCCGAGTACGCGATCACCGATTCTCGGGCCAAACGCGTCGTTTATTTCGTTGAAGTAGTCGGCGTTGATGAGAAAAATGACCGGCTCGACCGTGGTACCGAGATCATCGAGAAGCTGCCTCCGGTTAGGAAGGTCGGTGAGCACGTCGACAAAGAGATGCTTCTGAACGGCATCCTGGCTGCGCTCCCACGCGGTCTGATAAATAGCGGTGAGACCGGTTACCACCAGCAGCGCGACGAAATTGACGAGAAGCTCACGCGTCGTGAACGCCGTACGGACGAGCCCGGTGGCCTCGCCCGCGACAACGAGGCCATAGAGCGCGATAAAACCGCCCACGTAGGCGAGCCCGATGCTGCGTCGGTGGATGAGGAACACCATGACCGGAAGAGGGAAGGCATATACAAGCCCGAGATCCGCTACGCCCCCGGTGAACATACCTGAAACGATGACGACGAGAAGATACACGGTCACGACATGCGCCGGCAGCTCCGGGTCGCGCGTCTTTCGCAAGTACAACGCGAGGGCCGGAAAGAGCAGCGCGCCGAGAACAAGGAAGTATACCTCGGGGACATCCCAGTGGACAACGTAGACCGTACCGGCCGTAAGGGCAAACGAGACCGCGACGGCCAGAACGACAAAGAGCAGCCGTACCCGAACGCGCCGTCCCTGCTCGCGAAGCTCTGCATGGGTCAGTGACGAGGTTGTGTTACCGAAAAGTCCCAGCGCGGGCTTCAACATTGAACTCTCATGTATCCTATAACATACCCGCTTGGGCGGTGAGAAGCCGGGTGCCGAAGCGCACCTACGCAATTTTCTGCACGCCTGTCTACACAGCACGCAGTTTTCTTCGTATGATATCGGTATGGACCGTCCATCCGCTGCCGAAGTGGGCTTTCCCATGGCCCGCGACATGAGCAAAGAAATAGAGATCATCATCAATTCCACGCACGACGGCATTATCGCCGTCGACCGCGATGCGCGTATCACCCTGTTCAACCGGGCGGCGGAACGCCTGACCGACACCGAGGCCACCGAGATTCTCGGACTCCATATAGAAGACGTCATACCGGCCACCCGGCTTCCCTTCGTCCTCGAGACCGGTGTTCCGGAGATGAACTGGCAGCAGCCGCTTCGCGATATCACGATCATCACGAGCCGCGTGCCTATTGTCGATGAGCACGGGGAGATCATCGGCGCTTTCGCGGTCTTTCGCGACATTTCCGATATGGTAGACCTCGCAGAGCAGATTACCGACCTGCGCGAGACCCGCATCCTGTCGGACGCCGTGTTCAACTCCACCCAGGATGCCATCTCGGTCGTCAACGAAGAGGGGATTCACGTCTCGGTGAACCCGGCCTACACCCGGGTGACCGGCTACTCGAGTGACGAGGTCATCGGCCAGCCCTGCACCTTCGACATCACCGACGGCGAGAGCACGCATCTCAAGGTCCTGCGCTCACGCGAGCCGGTGAAGGGTGCCCGGATCAAGGTCGGGCCCAAGCAGAAGGACGTAATTGTCGATGCGGCACCCATCATCGTGCGCGGCGAGATCAAGGGAAGTGTCGCGGTTATCAAGGACCTCACCGAGATCATGGAGCTCACCACCGAGCTGCGGCAGGCGCATCAGCTCATCCGCAAGCTCGAGGCAAAGTACACCTTCGACGACCTCGTCGGGCGGCAGGAGAACTTCCTCCACGCAATCGAGAAGGCGAAGGTGGCGGCAAGCACGCCGGCAACGGTTCTGCTGCACGGCGAGAGCGGCACCGGCAAGGAGCTCTTCGCCCACGCCATCCACAACGCAAGCGACCGGCGCGAGAAGAAGTTTATCAGAGTGAACTGCGCATCGTTGAGCGAGGGCGTGCTCGAAAGCGAGCTCTTCGGCTACGAAGAGGGAGCATTCACCGGCGCGCGAAAAGGCGGCAAGCCGGGGCTCTTCGAGGAGGCCCACGACGGCACCATCTTCCTCGACGAGATCGGCATTATGAGCCTCAACACCCAGGTTAATCTCCTGCGGGTCCTGCAGGAACACGAGGTACGGCGCGTCGGCGGCACGCGAACCATTCCCATCAATACGCGCGTTCTCGCGGCGACGAACCTGGACCTCCGTCACGCGGTGCAGCAGGGCGACTTCCGCGAGGACCTCTTCTATCGCCTCAACGTCATACCCATCGAGCTGCCGGCGCTGCGCGACCATCCGCAGGACATCCCGCTCATCATCGAGCACATGATACGCCGCATAAATCAGGAGTACGGCCGGGCGGTCTCGGCGGTGTCGCCGAAAGCACTAGAGCGCCTGCGCAACTACTCCTGGCCGGGAAACATCCGGGAGCTCGAGAATGTCCTGCGCCGTGCTATCATCAACCTGGGCATGTATGAGACGGTAATCGGGCTCGGCCATCTGCCCGAGCTCGGCCCGGACTGCGATCAAGAGATGCCGGGCGATTTTAACGGCTGCGCGGATCCCGATATCGAGGCGATCCCGCCCCTGCGCACCGTCGTAGAGGAGGCAGAGGGGCGCCACATACAGAGCGTGCTCAAACAGGTCGAGGGAAACCGCGGTGAGGCTGCCCGGGTGCTCGGGGTATCTCTTCGGAACCTGCAGTACAAGCTGAAGAAGTACGGCATTCGCTGACCGCCGGAGCGAGCGCGTCGCCGCGGGTGCCCCACCGAGCGTCCGCGCCGTCGCGCAGCCGCAAAGCGCAATATCCTGCGCCAAAACCGGCTAAATGCATGATCTTGCGTGCAATTTTCTGCACGCGCGCCCGCGCCCAGCCTCGCTAAACAGGCCCGAATCGGCAGATTTCGCCGCCAAATCATTCCATAAGCACACCTTACGCCGTCCTCCAAACGCAGGCCACAAGTTGGCACGCAGATTGCAGCATTATGGCTGTCACTCATGAGCTCCAACACAGAATCAGGAGGCCAGCGCCCAGCCATGGACACGACCTACCGAGTACTCGTCATAAACCCCGGTTCAACCTCGACAAAGCTCGCCGTTTTCGACAACGAGACGCCCGTCCTCGAGAAGACACTGCGTCACGCCACTGCGGAGCTCGACAAGTACGAGCGCATCTCCGACCAGTTCGAGTTTCGCAAGCAGGTCATCCTCGACGAGCTCGCCGCCGACGGCATCACCGTCGACTCCCTCTCCTGTGCGGTGGGCCGCGGTGGTCTCGTACATCCGGTATCGGGCGGGACCTACGAGGTGAATCAGCAGATGCTCGACGACCTGCAGGTAGGGGTGCTCGGTGAGCATGCCTCCAACCTCGGCGGCATCATCGCCCATGAGATCGCCGGCGAAACCGGGATTCCGAGCTACATCGTGGACCCGGTCGTGGTCGACGAGCTCGACGACGTGGCCCGCCCCGCGGGCATGCCGGACTTCGAGCGCACGAGCATCTTCCACGCGCTCAATCAGAAGGCTGTCGCGCGACGCGTTGCCGCGGATCGCGGCACACGCTATGAAGACATGAACCTCATCGTCGTGCACCTCGGCGGCGGCATAACGGTCGGTGCACACCGCACGGGCCGGGTCGTGGATGTAAACGACGGGCTCAACGGCGAAGGCCCTTTTACACCGG
>JAAAOH010000292.1 GCA_009908925.1 Spirochaetota bacterium
CTCCCCGACCCGCCCTTTCTCCCAGTGCGGGAAGAACACGTCCTCGCTTATGAGCTCGCGGAAGGTGTTTTCCTCGGGCGAGCCGATGTCGGTGGTGCGGAAGCGGCATTCGGCGTCACTCGAGGAGACATTGTGCAGGCACAGCACGAGCGCACCGTTCGCGCCCCTGGGTCCGCCGGCCGCGCCCCCGCGACCGTCGCCGGCGGCGGCGGGGTCAGCGTCCGGGCCGTCGGCGTCGCCGCGGAGGACGGCGAAGACCTGGGGGCCGGCTTCGACGATGCGTTGGGCGGCGGCGGGGTGGAAGGCCGGCTCCGCGGCGCGCACCTGCAGCATGCGGCGGTAGCCCTCGAAGACGGCGGAGCGCAGGGTGCCCTCGGTGTTTATTTCATCGACGAGGGCGGCGTAATCCAGCTTTTCGCGGTTGATGCTGCGGTTGACGCCGGTCTGCTCGACTCCCTCCTCCCAGTTGGTCGAGCCGAGGAGGCTGTGCACGTACACGCCGGGGATGCCGGCCATAGCCAGCATGATCGCCTGGGAAGCGAGGAAGGCGCGGGCGCGCTGGGAGGTCGGAACGTTGGGATCGGTGACGGCCGAAAGGTAGTTCACATTCATCTCATAGGGAATCTCGCCGTCGGGCGTCGCCTTGTAGGAAATGCGCCCGCCGCGGGCCTGCACCGTCTCGATCATTCCCTCGATCTCGTCGCCGGAGAGAATACCGCGGGCCGGCAGCAGCCCGATCCCGTCGTGAGAGGCAAGGAAATTGAAGAAGCTCACCTCGTCGCTCGGACGCTCGAGGCCGGCGGCCCATTCGGTGAGATGACCGGTATCCTCCCGCAGGAAGGCGTCGAGCACGAGCGGCGGAAGCGAAAAGTTGTAGACCATGTGGGCCTCGTTGTGCCCGTCGCCGAAGTAGCTCAGGTTTTCCTCGTGAGGCACGTTGGTCTCGGTGATAATGACAACCCACGGCGCGATGTCCTCGAGCACGGCGCGAAAGAGCTGCACGACGAGGTGCGTCCTGGGATGATGGATCGACGGATGGCCGATTTCCTTCCACAGATAGGCGATTGCGTCGAGGCGGACGATACGGGCGCCGCGCTCGATGTAGAGCAGTAGCACGTCGAGCATCTCCTCGAGCACCCGCGGGGCGGCGAAGTTGAGATCGACCTGATCCGCGCTGAAGGTGGTCCACACGTGTTTCGTCCCCTCCGTCGTCTCGAACGGCGTCAGCAGGGGATGAGCACGGGGTCGAACGACCATGCTGAGGTCGGTGTCGGGATCCGCAGTAATGAAGTACTCGGTATAGGGCGGCTCGCTCTGCAGAAATCCCTGGAACCATCGGCTCTGCGCGGAGCAGTGATTCAGCACGAGATCGGCCATGAGGCTGTACTCGGCACCGATACGCTCGATGTCCGACCAGTCACCCATCTGCGGATTCACCCGCCGATAGTCGATGATGGAGAATCCGTCGTCGGAGGAATAGGGCCAGAACGGAAGTATGTGGACGCCCGAGACCGCGCCCTCGGTCTCTTCGTCGAGGAAGCGGTAGAGATATGACAGCGGCGTCTCATCGGCGCCGCGGAATTGATCCCCGTAGGTGATCATGACCGTGTCCCGCTCGGTGACCGGCAGGCCGGGGCGGGGCGATCCCGCTGCCGGGGAATCGGTACCCGCTGCCCGCGGGGCACCCGTTTCCGGGGCGGCGGGACGCTTGATGCGCTCGGCGTAGCGCAGCAGCAGTTCGTGGACGCGAGCCGCCGCGGATTCGCCGGTGTCGGGGCCATAGATCTCCGAGAGCAGGTCGTAAATGCGCTGGTTCATATCGGTACTGTAGGTGCATGAGCGTCGATTTTGCAAGCGTTCGGCAGGCACGTGTACACCACCCCGGGACACGGCATATAATTGTGGAACCGATGAAACTTGCCGTCTTTCACTACCATCTTCGCCAGGGAGGCGTGACCGGCGTGGTCACGCAGGGGTGCATCGCGCTCGGCCTGCATTCCGACGCGGTTGACGAGGTAACTCTCATCACCGGATCCGATGAGAATGCCGACACGGTCATCTCACGGATACGATCCGCGTCACCGGAACTCGGCGTATCGGTACGGGTGCATCCCGAGATAGGCTACGTCTCCGAACAGCACGATGTGTCGATGCCGGCGCTCGAGGCACGAATCGTCTCAATCCTTACCGAGAACTATCTCTCCGAAGACACCGTGTGGTGGGTGCACAACTACCACCTGGGCAAGAATCCTGCCTTCACCTCGGCGCTCATCGACGTCCTCGAGACCGAGCCGGGGCAACGAGCCATCTTCCAGATCCACGACTTCCCCGAGTGCGCCCGCTTCGAGAATCTCGCCGCGCTGCAGGCCCACATGAGCGGAAGCGTATACCCCGTGCTGCCAAACCTCGCCTACGCGACCATCAACCTCCGTGACCGCCGCCTGCTCACCGAGGCGGGCATCCCGGAGAGCGCGGTCGTCGCGCTTCCGAACCCTGTTTCAGCCCCCTCGACCGGAGGGGCTCCGACCACCGGCGCGACGCCGCAGGGCACCGACGCCCGAGTGCCTGATCGCCGCGAGGTTCTCCACCGCCTTGGGGCCGCCTGCGGCGACAGATTCCCACGCTTTGATCCGGACGGACTGCTCGTTCTCTACCCCGTGCGGGCCATTCGCCGGAAGAACGTGCTCGAGGCGGGCTTTCTTACGAGGCTCCTGAACACCGAGCTCTCGCCGCCGGCAAACCTCATCCTGACGCTGCCGGGCACCTCACCGCTCGAGAAGCCCTACTCGGACATGGTGGAGACCGCATTCGAAGGCGGGATTCTGCCGGGCATGGCGGGCATCGGCGGCGAGCTCGAGGCCGCCGGCCTTAGCTTCGATGACCTCGCACGCACGGCCGACCTCGTGGTGTCCACCAGCGTCCAGGAAGGATTCGGCTACGCGTTCTTCGAGGCGCCCCTCCGCGGCACTCCCCTCGCAGCGCGCTACCTCGACGTACTCAACGGCCTCGACCATCTCTTCACGGGCTATCCTCACGCCTTCTACCGCGAGCTGCGGGTACCATTCGAGAGCCCGAGCATCGATTCCATCCGCGCCATCCTTCGGATCCGCTACGAGGAGTACCTCGAGCGCGCCTCGCAACGCATGCCTGACCCAACCCGCCGCCGCGTGGCCGCGGAGATAGCAGAGATGCTCGACGATCCCACGATCGACTTCTCCTTCCTGATGCCGCAGATACAATATGCCTACGCAAAAGACCTTGCCGACGAGGGCTTCGCCAACGAGGTGAGGTCGCTGAACTTCGAGGTGGTCGGCCCGCTGTTGAAGCTTCTCGAATCACCGGGAGCCCGGACGGGCGCCTCGCCTATCACCGATGAGCTTGGCTACGCGCCCTACGCCGCCCGCGTCGAGGAGCTCCTCGCACGTCTCGGCGAGCGTACCCGAAGCGGAAACGGGACACACGGGTCGGGCCACATAGAGCACCCCGGCGAACGCACGCGCCGCCAGGACGGGATCGATCCCGTCCAGACGCGCCTCCTCGAGGCGTTCGCCCACAAGGATTACTTCCGCCTGCTCTACGGAGCCGTGGGCGAGTAGGCTACAGCTCGTTATCGTGGCGGCGTTCACGAAAAAATCAGTTTTGTTGCGTTAAAACGCAACAAAGGTTTTTCAACGCACCCAAATACTCAGCCACTTGCAAGATCGAACGCCCCGGGTTATAGTGGAGACAGAAAATCCAGAACAAACACATGTGCTCC
>JAAAOH010000271.1 GCA_009908925.1 Spirochaetota bacterium
GCAGGAGGTCGGAAGTATTTTTCGCAGTGTTCCCTCCTTCGAGCCGGAGGAGCTCTCCACCGACATCACTGAGTACGTGTTCTATCAGCCGGTGGTGTTTGCGCGTGCTCAGGAGGACCCGGAGACCGCACGGTACTTCCGCGGCCTGGTGCGCCTCGGAATTTCCACCGACCTCATCCTCGAGGAAATCGACACCGCCCGCAGGCAGCTCATCATCAGTACGGCGATAGTTGCGCTCGGCGCCCTGGCCGGCGGCATCGGTGGGGCGCTGTTGCTTGCGACGATCGTTGTTATACCGATCCGGCGGCTCGTTGAAGGGGTCGCGGTCATCCGCGACACCGAACAGAAGGAGAAACTCAAGAATCACGTTATAGACGTCCGCACGCGCGATGAGCTCTCCGAGCTCGCCGAGACGGTGAACTCCATGACACAGGGGCTGGTGAAGGCGGCAGAAGCCAACAAGGACCTGACCATCGGTAAGGAAGTGCAGAAGAAGTTCATTCCGCTCATGGAGGACAGCGAGCGAAGAAAACTCACGATGGCGAGGGAGGATACTCCGCAGGCGGAGTTTGCCGGCTACTACGAAGGGGCGAAAGGCGTCTCGGGTGACTACTTTCGCTATCAGAAGCTCGACGACCAGCACTACGCGGTGATCAAGTGCGATATTTCCGGCAAGGGCGTCCCGGCGGCTCTCATCATGGTGCAGGTTGCAACCCTGTTCACGAACTATTTCCAGGACTGGACGCTCAAGAAGAAGGGGCTCGCGCTCGGGGGCTTCGTTACACAGATTAACGACATCATTGCCAGTATCGGTTTCGAGGGGCGCTTTGCGGCATTCACCGCCGGTATCCTCAATATCGAGACCGGCTCGGTGCGGCTCTGCAACGCAGGAGACACGAAGATCCATCTCTACGACCAGGCTACGCGGAAGGCCGTCGAGCGCGATCTTCCGCGCGCCCCCGCTGCCGGTGTGTTCTCGAGCGACATGATTCCTTCCGGCTTCCCGGAGAACGATCTGGTCCTTCACGCCGGAGACATCATGCTGCTGTTCACCGACGGCATCGAGGAGGCGAAGCGGGGCCTGCGGAACGAGAACTACGCGCACATGGTTCTCTCCGATGAGGACATTGAAAAGGAGCGCACCCCGGACTGGCTGGAGCCGCTTCTCGAAGAGAAGTCGGTTACGCGCAAGCAGAGCGGGGAGCTCGAGGAAGAGCTCGGAATCCCGCGTATTCACGAGATCGTCACCGCATTCCAGAACCGCCGCCGGTACCGTCTGGAGAAGGTCTCCGACCCCGATGGGGATGATGAGCTGCTGTTCGACTTCTCGGACGTCGGCGAGAGCCTGGAGGAGCTCGTACTCGCGCTGGTCTCCGTTGAGAAGATCTTCCGAATGTACCGGCCGAATGACGTCACGCAGGATGACCGCGTGCAGGTGGACGTACGCATCGACGACTTCCTCAGGAAACACTTCCGCCAGTACGATCGCTTCTTCCGCTATCCGCTGGACTCGGACGGCGACTCCCAGTACCGATACTACGGGCGTGTTCGCGAGGAGGAACAGTACGACGACCTTACGATCCTTACGATCCGAAAGCGATGACGGACGCGAAGCCGCCGGCCGGCGGCCGCCCCGCGGGCAGTGCCGGCAGCGAATCCGAACGCCCCGCCGGGAACCGAACTGCGAGTCGCGCAGTGAAGGCCCAAGGTTCGCCGTGTCGTGCCGATACTAGCAGCATGAAACGTTTCGTCGCCAGTGTGCTCGTTTTCGCGCTCGCTCCGCTCCTCTACGCCCAGACAGTGACGGTGGATAACGCCGAGGATGAGATTCTCGTCTTTGCCGCCGTTTCCGTGACCTCGATGCCGGACCGTGCGGAGGTGCAGGCCGCCGTTGATGCGGGGGAGGTGGAGCTTCGCTACGTGCCGCCGCAGGGAGCCGTTACGGCCATTCCCGTTCCGCCGGATGCGGCCCTCGTGGGAGCGTTCGTCTCGCCGGGTCGGGACAGCCATCCGGTGGTGTTCACCGGCCCTCTCGAGGACGAGTATGTAACCGTCTCGCGTGCGCACACCGTCAGTGAGGGCGGCCGCGCGGTGACGGTCGACGACGCCCTCGTGGGGAGCGCATTTGCCGGTCATCCGGTCATCATCGACAACGATTACGTGGACTGGGACGATTTCGCGCCTGCCGCAGCCTTCTCTCGCGCGGGGCGGCCGACAGAGGCCGAGCAGAACCGAGCCGGGGCAACGCGCACCCGCACCGTGGATGACTCCCTCTACTGGGGAAAAGGGGGCACCGTTGTGGAAGCGATCAAGCTCGTCTTCTCGGCGGAGTACGCCTACGCAATGATCGAGAGCGGGAGCGCGATAGAGCAGGGCGCGGCCTATGTGCTCTACGCCTACGACGACCGCAGCCGCTCGCGGGCGCGCTACACGGTGGAGATTCCCGTCACCGACGGCGAGAGCGGGTTCGTGTTTCTGTGGACACCTGACCGTGACACACCGGAAATCGTCGGTGAATTCGTTCGCGAGTCCTTCTACCTCGAGGCCCGGATCGACCTCTCGGGAGCCCGTGTGACCGAGGAGTTCTTCTACACAACGCTCTATGCACGTGATATCGTATATCGAAGCCCAACCGGGCGATAACGAGAAACTTGACCATGACCCGCAGCCGCTTCTTCTGCGAAAACTGTGGCACCGAAGTACGCCCTCATGCGAAGGTGTGCCCGAAGTGCGGCCGTTTCTTCTCGGCCGTGCGCTGCCCGCAGTGCGACTATACCGGCGAGGGAAAGGAGTTCCTCCACGGCTGCCCAAACTGTGGCTACAGCGGGGGTGGCATCCGCGGCGCGGGACGGGGCACGGCTCGCGAAGAGTGGTACGACGCAGCCGAGCTGGAAACGGGCGAGAACGAATCACCTCTGTCGCGTACGACGAGAGGCCGGGTGGGCAGACAGCGCAATCCGCCGCCGGGTTGGGTTTACTGGCTGGCACTGGGGCTGGTGACGCTCGTTTTCGTCATCATGGTGATCATCTACGTGAGAATTTCGTGATGGGATCCGTGGTAAGGACGGCCCTCGCGGGACTGTTCATCGCCGTGGTGATGTTTGTTGCCGCGCCCGCACAGGTGACGGCGCAGGACGCGCCTCTCGACGAAACGGTCACGGATGAAGTGCCCGGCGGGGATCCGGCCGGCACCGACGGGGGAGGCGAGGCCGACGACGAGGAAGCTCCCGCCACCGACGCGGCCGACGAGGAAACAGTCGCCGCCGAGCAGCCTGCTTCGCTTCCCACCGGGTTCAGCTCGGTCGAGCTCGGAATGCCCGTGGACACCGTCAAGGATCGCCTCCGCGCGGATTCCAACTTTTTCTACCGCGGAGATCCGGACGTCACCCTGACACCAGACCGCGAACAACAACTCATCGAGGTCGAGGGAACCTTTTTTGTTGAGCGAGCTTTCTTCCAGTTCGAGGACGAGGAGCTCTACATCATCATTCTGCAGCTCAACCGGAGCCGTCTCGACTACTTCACCATGTATACCGAGCTCGAGGGCAAGTACGGGGAGCCCGTGTTCTTCGAACCGTCGCAGGTCGTCTGGGAGTCGGAGGATGTACGCATGTCTCTCGAGAAACCGCTGACGGTGAAGTACGTCTCGCGCCCCGTGTTCGACTCTCTCGTCGCCTCCGGCGAGATGGAGCGCTCGCAACGTGATCTCTCGCGGGAGGACTTTCTTGAACAGTTCTGACATTCGCCGGCGCAGCGG